>CAMWHJ010000068.1 GCA_947174015.1 uncultured Lachnospiraceae bacterium
AGGCAATTTTGCATGGTTCTTTGCTTGTAACTATGAAGGTACTGAATAGTTACGGGAAAAGAAAATAGTGGAAAGGATGGCAATGAATCTATGAACGAACAACAAATTTACTGGGCTTTTGCCACTCTTGGCTTGCCAAGGAATGCCAACAAAGAGCAGGCAAAACATGCATATCGGCTACTCTGTAAGCAATATCATCCAGACAAAAACAATTCCAACAGCACAATACAGAGGTATTTACTGGTTCAGCAGGCATATGAAATGGTTTGTTATGTACTGGATTTTCAAAAAAACTTCCAGCTACAACAACAACAGCTCAACCAACCAAAAGATTTTTCTATGTATTCAAGTTCTGATTCACAACAGGGGTTTACAGATAAAACTTCCACCTGTGGCAGCTCCCAGTCATATGGGAATCCCTATTATAATCAGCATAATCAATCCACTGGAAGAATTTTTGGAAATAATGAAGCGGTAAAACAAAATTATAATAAAATGCAAAAACGCCAAGCGGAAACTCAGCGTCTCCGCCAATGGGAAGATACAACACAGCGTCAAAAGAAACAACAAAAGGAAAAGAAGGTTCAGGAATTATTGCATTCCAGAAAACTGCCTTCTCAAATAGAACAGGAAAAATGGAACCAATTGGAGCGGCAAAAAGAGGCCGAACGGATTGCTGGAATTATTCAGAAAATATTGGAATTGAATATGAAATAAACACAACTTAAAGAGAATGATCTGGTTATAGAGTAGCGAAACAACTATTCGCAAAACACAACTTTAACGAAAAATTACAAATGATTTTTTCCAAATGCTACCTTATCAGCTTCACAATAACCCAATACACCTCAATACCCGCCACACCGCAGGCACACACAAATAAAAGGGAATTAACCAGTCCATTGCTCTGAAACCACCCCAAACATACAGAACCTTTTTTGAAAGGATAAAGCAGATTAACTTTCCGCATATTCAGCAAATCTAACAATATATGTGTGAGAAATCCCAAAAGGAAATAAGGAAGAAACCGCAAAGGAAAAATCATTGCCAAAACTCCAGCGAACAATATACCACCTAAAAAGGAATGGGTAAAGGAACGATGGGGCAAATCTCTGCCATAGGCACATAAACCCACAAAGAACAGAATACCCACACTTTTTAACATCAGATTTTCATTGCTGATAAAGAAATTTTCAATTTGCACATGAAACTGAGATTCCACAAACCACATAATTCCTATAAGAATTAAGAATAAGCCGGTAATTTTGTTGGCACTGCGATGGCTTTTCGAAGTTCCGGAATCAATATCGGAAATCAGAGAACCCATGGCACATAGAGACAAACCAATGGAAAAATCCAATAAATTTGTGGGGTGTATCAATGCAAAGGTTGTTGCAATTCCTACTGCTAAATGTGTTTTTCCGCTCATGTGCCCTGTGCCCCTTTCTCTCATGTGATATAATTCATAGTGTCTACAACAAGTATAGAACATATGTTTCTGTATTGCAAGCGAAAATACAAAATTTCCAAATTTTTCTTTATGTTTCCTTTAAAATACCCGATAGCTGACATTTAGAATATAAGTTTTCTTTCATTTTCATCCAATGCTCTAATACATTATAGAGAAAAGTGCAGCCTTTTCCCATATGAATTGGAGTGAACCACAATAACATTTTGGGCAAATCAACACATATCTTAGCAGATTTCAACGGAATCCAAGATAACGGTAAAAGGCCCGTCATTTACCAGCTCCACCTTCATCTCTGCTCCAAAGGAACCAGATTCCACTACGGGAATGGTTTCCTTGCATTTTGTGATAATGTATTCATACAATTCATTTGCCAAATCCGGTGCCCCTGCATTGATAAAGGATGGACGATTCCCCTTCTTACAGTCTGCGTATAGCGTAAATTGAGAAACCAGCAAAAGTTCACCGGACACATCCAGCAGAGATAAATTGGTTTTTCCATTTTCATCCTCAAAAATACGGAGCCCCAAAAGCTTTTTCACCAGTTTGTCTGCAATTTCTTTCGTATCTTCTTTTCCCACTCCCAACAACACCAGAAACCCCTTGCCGATTTCACCAACTAATTTATTTTCCACAGTTACACTTGCTTTTGAAACTCTTTGTACTACAAATTTCATATAAATAATCTCCTACTCTCTTTTCTTAAATCATATTGACGGCATATTCTGAGTCCTGTATCAGTTGTTCCAGTACATCATAATAGTTTTCAAAGGTTTTTCTGCAGCATAAGGGATCGCTGATCTCAATCCCGGAAGCTTTCAGCCCCATCATAGTAAAAGCCATGGCAACCCGATGATCTTCATAAGTTTCAATCACTGCTGGATTTACCTTTCCCGGTTTTATGAAAATATCATCTCCCACTTCCTTACATTCAATGCCGCACTTGCTTAGTTCTGTTACGATGGCTGTCATACGGTTACACTCCTGCCCTCTGATATGTCCCACATTTCGGATCGCCGTAGGTGATGTGGCGAAAGGTGCCAAGGCAGCCAAAGTCAGTGCTTGGTCAGAAAAGTCATTCATATTTACATCAATTCCTTGAAACCTGCCATCAAAATTGCCTGCAACGGTTATGCCATCTTTTTCTTCAAACACCTGACAGCCCATGGTTTCCAATACCTTAATAAATTTCATATCTCCCTGCATAGAGGAAGAAAATACGTTTTTCACAGTAATCCTTCCGCCAGTCAATGCAGCCATTCCGTAAAAGTAACATGCCGCTGATACATCCGGTTCAATGTAATAATCACCGATATGCAGTTGCTGCTGCCCTTTTACATGATAAGTTTCACCGTCGAAATCTACGGTCACACCAAAGCTTTTCAGCATATTTCTTGTAATATCAATATAGGCTCCTTCCTTCTTATCACTGGTAATACCAATATGGATTCCACTTTCTGTCATCGGCGTTACCATCAGCATGGCACTTAGAAACTGTGTACTTTTGCTGATATCCATAGTAATATCCTTACAGACACCTCTGTTTCCTTTTACCTTTACCGGCAGATGTCCTTGGTTTTTCAGATAAGTAAATTCTGCTCCCATGCTGGTAAGTACCTTGAACAGTTCTTCCATAGGGCGCTTTTCCATTTGATGAGAACATTGGATGATATACTCTCCTTTTGACAAAGCCAACATTGCAGTGATAAATCGTGCCGCCGTTCCGGCACTTCCCACATTGATTTCGGCATGTTTTTTTGGAATTTTGCCGCCGGCTCCTTGAATTTTCACTATTTTATCATCTTCACTGATATCAAGTTGAAAGCCCAGTTTTATGAGACAATCCAGAAAATGTCTGGAATCCTCACTAAACAATACACCGCGAAGTATGGAAACTTCCTCCGAAAGTGCTGCCAGCAATAAGGCTCGATTTGTCATACTTTTAGAACCAGGAACAATTACCGTACCACATAAAGGATATGTTACTTTCTTCACATTATATTTTTCCATTGATGCTATTCTCCATTCTGTTTTTTCTTCTTTTTCATTCGCTGTTTTCCATGAATTGCCTGAACACATAGTGGATGAATTTCCAATGTCATATTGTAAAATTGCAGTGCCTGTGAAAAATCGCCCAAAGCTTCATACAATATGCCATACAGCAGTTTTTGCCGATAACATTCCACATATTTGCAATTAATACAGTGATAAACAGAATCAATCCGTTGTAAATAGTAATCTGCCGTTTTCTTATCTCCCATAAAAATCGCCAGTGCTGCCCGGTCTGCCAGACGTTTGGGCAGCCTTGCGGGAAAGGAAAAATATTCCTCCTGCTTATAAACTGTTTTCTCTAAATTGACAAGTGCTGACTCTGCATAAAACTGTGCCTGCTGTGGTTTTCCAAGACAGAAATAACAGAACGATAAGAGCTTTTTATACACTGCTATTTGTTCCGATGTAAATACCTTACCTAAAGCAAGTTCATAGTACTTTATTGCCTTTTTATAATTGCCCCCGATCAGATACAATTCTCCCTGTTGTGCATAAAAAGTTTTCATTTCTTCATCACTGCATAGACTTTCTTTTCCCGGATTGGATTTAAACCGCCAGATCCGAATATTCCCATGAATCTTTTTGGCTTTTCCTTCCACTACCAACATACGCACCAATGACTGGTACAGCTCATAACAGCTTGGAAGCTTGTTATAAGAAGCATAAGCCTTTTTATAATCCTTTATTTTACAATAAAGCTCTCCCTGACGAATCAAATCTTCTCCATCCCATTCATAGGAACATTGCTGTAGCAGATGAAGTGCTTCCTCATATTGATGGAGGATTTCATAGCAGGTTACCAGATTGTATTCCGGAAGATGATTGGTGGCATCTTTGGAGCATTGACAGGACTTATTATAATAGCTTATGGCTTTTTCCAATTGCCCCATGCCACGATAGCTGCATGCCAGATTATTCCAAATAGCCCAGTTATTTTCATTTTCCTCCAATGCCTGCATAAAGTCCTCAATGGCAAGTTCATATTCAAAGCCCCGATTGTAAACAAGTCCCCGGCATATGAGAATATATTCCTTTTGCTCTAAATATTCCAATGTGGCAGACAGGAAAAAGAGGGCTTTCTCATAATACTTCTTTTTTTCTGTGGTACTGTATAAATTTAAATAGTAATCTGATACGTTTTCTGCAGCATAGGGGTAAATTGGTGCAATTTCTAAAGAGCGTTCAAATTCCTGCAAAGCATCCTCATTCTGTCCCAATTCCATATAGTAGATGCCCCAATAGAAATGATATTCTGCACTGTCTGCATATACATCCCGACACAGCTCCAATTCATGAACTGCTTCCTGATAACGTTTTTGAATTAAATTCATCTTTGCAGAGACCATGTGGTAATGCGTATTTTTGGGATTTATCTGTATGGCACGCTTTAACATATGCATTGCAGAGGCTGTCTGATCCATTTTTGAATACAACAAAAATAATTCATAGTAAATTTCTGAATTATCCTCCACATCCCATAGGGCTTCTTTTTTTTGAGGAGTTCTGGCTTCCTTTTCCAGCTCATCTAAAATTGCCAAAGCTTTCTGGCAGGCTTCCTTAGAATCCCCGGTATGTTGTATCAGTATTGCTTCTAACAATTTCATATCTGCACTGAAAGTCACCTGATTTTCTTTTGCCTGTTTTAATACCATTTCTGCATCTTCATATTGAAACGACAAAACAAATGTTCTTGCTGCATAGCGATAAATGCTAGCATCCTCCGGTATCATATTTAAAAGCTCATAATAATCGTAAATAACCTGCTGATACCGTTCCAGTTCATAACAGCAGACTTGACGCATTACATAGGCTGGCATACAGGAGGAATTCTCCTTAATTAAACCATCACAGATATCCACCACCTGTTCATACTTTTTATTTTTCCAGAGAAGATCGGCATAGGATACTTGGTAATACTCACTTCGCCCCTGATTTTTAGCAAGACTGCAGGCTTCCTCTATCTCTGGCTGTGCCAACGTATACTGCTGAAGATTTCCATAGCAAAAACCAATATAAAAATGTGCATCCGCTTTTCTGGAAAGCCTTTTTTTCATAAGGTCTTTGTTATCCGTCGGCAAAGTTTCCATGCTGGAAAGCCATTTTTGCTGAAATATCAAAGCTTTTTCATACTGCTCTGATTCCAATAACAGCCTGCCATATAAATTATTATACTCATATTCGCCCAATTCCTCAGGGCTGGTATCTTCCATTAGGTGCAATCCCTTTTCTGACTGTTTATTTTGCAGATAACACCAGCCCAGTTCGTAGATGATTTCTTTTCGGGATAAATTGTAAATACTCTCTTGCTCTGACAGTGATTTTTCATAGCGGACAATCAATTCTGTATTCAACTGCTCCAACAATGCATGGAGATTTGCACTGCCCAGATCCAACTCCAACATGTCTTCTGCAATCTTCTTGGCACGATAGTAATCCTGCTTTTTCTGATAGTATCTCACTAAACCAAAGGCAGCTTTGGCATTCTGCTTATTTTTCTCATAAAGTTTTTGCCAAATGGCTGCTGCCGTCTCCTCCTGCCCTGTCTCAAATAAAACCTTGGCATAGGCAAGATTTATGTATTCATCCTTTGGGTAAGCTTCTATTAAAGTTAAAATTTTGCTTTTTGCCTGTGTGTAGTCTTCTTTCAGCAAAAGAAAGAAAACCTCTTCCACTTCCATATACGGATGATATATGCCAAAAGTTCTAAGCTCAGTAAACTTTTGTTCTATATCTGGAAAATCGCTTTGCTTTGGTTGTTCTGATAATTCTGAAATCGCAGATAAAACAGTAAAATAAATTTGAATAAAGCCATCCGGATTGGCTTTTTCTTTTTGTTCTACGGTATAGCGAAAATACCCATAGGGGAGAAAAGTAGCATTTTCAATGTAATATTGTATATATACCAGCAAATTTTTCGGAAAAACCTCTTGTAAACTTTTCATATCAGCACGAATGTTGAATGTATTATCTAAAAGTACCCATATTTCGTGGGGAAGATGATAGTGATAGCTTAAAAATACCAACAATGCTTCCCGCAGTTCTTGGGAGGTATCCAACGCCTGACAAATTTCATTTCGGCATAATTCCTCCCATGCAGCAACGTCTCCTCTCTTTGTAATATCCTCATAGAGCTTTTCCACCCTGCCAATCCAAAGAGAAATTTCATCCTTAGGATCTTGAGTTACCTCCGTCTCCTGAGACTCGACAGAATCCGCATACACAAGAGCCTCCTCATAGGCACTACGCAGTTTCTTGAATTCTTCCGGTTTTTCTTCCGGATTTGTATTTTTCAATTTCTGGCGGTATGCCATTTGAATTGTCTTTTTATTTTTTGTCTCTTCTATTCCAAGAATTGAAAAAATCTGTGTGTGTTCCATTGGTATTCTCCTCAGTGTCTTACTCTTCTGCAGTCTCTTCTGCTGCTTCTGCCTGTTGGGTAGTTAAAAAGAGTGACTCTTTATTAATATGATGCAAATTTGTATATGCCTCATCTTCTAAAGGCAGATTCTTTCGGCTTAACAAATGCCCAATGACCTGTCCAAAAATATAATAAATGACAGCAAATACCGGAACACCCAGAAGCATACCCAAAAAGCCAAATAAGCCTCCTCCCAAGAGAATTGCAAAAACCACCCAGAAAGCGGAAAGTCCGGTGAACTCTCCCAAAATCTTTGGTCCAATGATATTTCCATCAACCTGCTGCAGTACCAGGATAAAGATGACAAAGTACAGTGCCTTCATAGGATCTACCAGAAGAATCAAAAAAGTACTTGGAATTGCACCAATATAAGGGCCAAAAAAAGGAATTACATTAGTGACACCAATAATTACGCTGACTAAAATTACATAGGGCATATTTAAGATGGAGACACCAACAAAACATAGTAAGCCGATAATCAGAGAATCTATCAGTTTTCCGGAAATGAAACCACTGAAAATCTGGTTGCTTTTTCTTGCCACTTCCAGAATAATATTTGCCCTCTCCGTAGAGAAGAAAGCATAAATTATCATTTTACTTTTCGATGCAAAACTTTCTTTGCTGGACAGAACATAAACGGAAATAATAAATCCCAGTATAATGTCCACCAATACATTTACAAAGTTAAATATCCCGGAGGTTATTCCCGTAACCTGTGTAAACAAATCATTTTTTAGCCATCCTTCAAACCAGTCCGTCAAAGAAACCAATATAGTTTGAGCCAATGATGAAAATCCACTGTTGGAATCCATAAAACTAGTGAGATAACCTTCAAACTCTTCTAACTGTCCCGGTATGGATAGAATCAAGGTATAGATGGTAGAAATCAATTCTGGAATTACCAGATAAAACAATACAAACAATACTGCCACTGCCAGCAATAAAGAAATAAAAATTCCCAATCCTCTGGCTGCTTTCTTGTTCTTTTTCAAATTCCTGCTTTTCTTACACAGCAAATGATATATTTTCTTTTCCCAAAATACCACAATAGGATTTAAAATATATGCAATGCCTAATCCATAGATAATTGGTGCCAGAATCCCCATAATTTTTTTTATGATCGCTGCAATGGACTCAAACCGATACAGGGCAAAAAATGCCAAAAGCCCCATGCCGATTATCAGCATAATGGTAAATGCCTGAGGGAGATTCACAAAGCGTGTTTTGTTTTTGCTTTTTTTTGTTTTTTCATTACTGCTCATAGAAGCAACCTCCTCTTTTTTCTCTATAATATTACAAGTATAACAGTTTTTTGCCATAAAGTCTATTGATTTCAAAATTTACTGATAGTATAATGTAACTGTTCAGACAGGTCTGTGCATTTACTGCACAGACCGTACGAAAATACAGCGGGAGCAGGCAAAAGCCCCATCTGCAAAGCAGATTTCAAATGGGCTTTTGCAAGTAACAGTTCAGGTATCTGAACTGTTATGTATAATTTTAAGTAGTCTTAGCATTAAACTATTTATGGTAATGACAAGGATTCATAGTTCATTCATCACTGTGAAGACATCAAACCATTATGTTCATTATTAGAAAGGATAACATAGATTTATTATGAAACTGCAACAATTATTAAGCTATACCCGACGTGCTGTGGATGATTACCAGCTCATAGATGAGGGGGATAACATCGCCATAGGTATCTCCGGTGGCAAAGACAGTCTTGCACTTCTCTATGCACTTCATGGACTGAAACGCTTTTACCCCAAGAAATTTCAGCTTCAGGCAATTACTGTTGATTTGGGCTTTGAAGGCTTTGATTTATCTTCCATTACAAAGTTATGTCAGGAGATGAAAGTTCCGTATACCATTGTAAAAACAGATATCGGTAAAATTATCTTTGAAGATAGAAAGGAAAGCAGTCCCTGCTCTCTTTGTGCAAAAATGAGAAAAGGTGCCTTAAATGAAAAAGTTAAGGCAATGGGATGCAATAAAGTTGCCTATGCTCATCACATGGATGATATTGTGGAAACAATGCTTTTATCCATGATATTTGAGGGGCGTTTTTATTCCTTTTCTCCTAAAACCTATTTGGATCGGATGGATTTAACGGTAATCCGCCCCATGATGTATGTAAAAGAGGCGGATGTCATTGGATTTCAGAACAAATATAATCTTCCGGTGGTAAAAAGTCCCTGCAAGGCAGATGGCTATACGAAACGCCAGTATGCCAAGGAATTGGCAGCACAGTTAAACCGAGAACATCCGGGGGCAAAGGACAGAATGTTTCGGGCTATTCTCAATGGGAACATCAAGGGCTGGCCGGAAAAGACGGTATAATATAGTTACACTTGTAACTGTTCAGTAGGTCTGTGCATTTACTGCACAGACCGTAAGAAAAAGTGGATATAACAGGCAAAGAACCATTGCCGTAGGCAATTTTGCATGGTTCTTTGCTTGTAACTATGAAGGTACTGAATAGTTACTTACACTTTATGACAGAAAGGGCGTTTATATTTATGAAAGAACACAATTACCATGAACAAACCAATATTAACAATGCGGTAAAGCTGCGAGACAAAATGAAAGAATTACCGGCCTTTTGCGGTGATTTCTTCCGGGGAATTGAACCTACCACGTCTTCTCGGACAAGAATTGCGTATGCCTATGATTTAGGAATTTTCTTTCGCTTTCTCCATGAGACAAATTCTGTCTGTGCCAAAATGAATATAAGGGATATTCCACTCTCTTTTTTAGATATGCTGACACCATTGGATATTGAGGAGTATCTGGAATATTTAAAATACTATACAAAGGATGGACAGGAATATACCAATGATGAGCGCGGCAAAGCTCGCAAGCTGGCATCTCTGAAAACCTTTTATAACTATTTTTATAAAAAGCAGATGATTGAGAAAAATCCAGCCGCTTTGGTAGATATGCCTAAAATCCATCAAAAAAACATTATCCGCCTGGATGCAGACGAGGTGGTTCAACTTTTAGATGAGGTAGAACAGGGAGATAACCTGACCAAAAGTCAGCAGAATTTCCACAATAAAACAAAGACTAGAGATTTAGCAATTCTCACTCTTCTGTTGGGGACTGGCATTCGTGTCTCGGAATGTGTAGGACTGGATATTGATGATGTGGATTTTAAAAATGATGGCATCAAAATCCGCCGAAAGGGTGGAAATGAGGTTATTATTTATTTTGGGCAGGAAGTGGAACTGGCATTACTGAATTATCTGGAAGAGAGAGAGGAAATTCAGCCACTGGAAGGTCACCAAAATGCCTTGTTCCTGTCCCTGCAAAAGAAACGCCTGACCGTCCGCAGTGTGGAAAATCTGGTGAAGAAATATTCCCAGACAGTTACACAACTGAAACATATTACCCCACATAAGCTGCGCAGTACCTATGGCACTGCCCTTTATCGGGAAACCGGAGACATCTATCTGGTGGCTGATGTACTGGGACACAAGGACGTAAATACCACTAAAAAACATTATGCTGCCTTAGAGGAGGAAAGGAGACGTTCTGCTGCCAATGCAGTCCGTCTCAGAGAACAAACAGAAGACTTTTAGATATTATTTGTATTCACTGCTGTAATAAGGAACAATCAACTTTTCTCCGGCATAAATTTTATTCTCAGTAATATGGTTAATATGCTTTACCTCGTTTATATAGGAAGCGGTGGAATTAAATTCATCACACATATATTTGTTGGCAATATCCCAGAGCGTTTCTCCGCTTTCAACGGTGATACTGGTATAGTATTTGTACTTTAGGGCTTCGTCTTCGGATGAAGCCTTAACTTTTACAAGAAAGAAACTGATTGATAAAAGTGTCACCAGTGATAATACACAAAATAGAGCAATAGATACTCTCAAATAAATCTCTCTGGTGCGTTGTTGCTTCTCCCATTGCAGACGTTCTGTCCTCAACTGTTCTTCCCTTCTACTCATAAAAATCCCTCCTGACATTACTAGAAACCGAATACGTGTTCGTTTCTTAAAAAGATTATACGATAAGAACGTATGTTTGTCAATATAAACCACAACAAAAAACGAACAAATTTTCTTGAACAAACGTTTGCATTTTATTACATAATATGATATACTAAATCCAGATATTAAAATGAAAGAGAAAAGGAGGAACAATCCATGTCCTACGGAAAGATCACCAAAAAGCAATCAGAAATTTTAGAATATATTAAGAACGAAATATTGAACAAAGGCTATCCGCCATCTGTGCGGGATATTTGCGAGGCAGTAAGCCTGCGCTCTACTTCTTCCGTACATGCTCACTTAGAGAGCCTTGAGAAAAATGGCTACATCCGACGGGACCCTACAAAACCCAGAGCTATTGAAATTTTAGATGATAATTTCAATTTGGTACGTCGTGAAGTGGTAAATGTTCCAATTATAGGCAGAGTTGCTGCCGGTGAACCGATTCTTGCAGTGGAAAATATAGAAAGTTATTTTCCAATTCCCGCAGAATACATGCCAAGTGGTGAATCTTTTATGCTTAAGGTTAAGGGAGAAAGCATGATTAATTCCGGAATCATGAACGGTGACACCATTCTGGTGGAGAAAACCAATGAAGTAAATAATGGAGATATTGTTGTGGCTTTAATTGATGACTCTGCCACCGTGAAAACCTTTTATAATGAAGGAAATCATGTGCGTTTGCAGCCGGAAAATGATACCATGGAGCCAATTATTGTAAATGATTTAGAAGTTTTAGGAAAAGTATTTGGTGTGCTCCGGTTTATGAGTTAGGTATTTGCATATCATTGTTTTTTGTGAAATAGGATTTTAAAAAAAATAAAAACATTTTACAGAAGGTGCGAACGCTAAGGTTTACATAATTATTTTATGTAAACCTTAGCGTTCCTACAATCAAATACAAACACCTATGTTATAAGTAACAATTCTTATCTCAATTCAGACAATTCTATCTGCTTTCCATCCCGCCAGATACGCTCTAAATCATAGAATAATCTGTTTTCCTTGTCAAACACATGAACTATTACATCCCCATAATCCATTAACACCCAATTTGCGGCTTGATACCCTTCTATCTGCTTTGGCACATAGCCTGATTTTTCCATGGTTTCCTCCACATTGTCAATCATTGCCTGCACTTGATTGCGATTATTTCCATCAGCGATAATAAAATAATCTGCCATTACAGATACCTCACTAATGTCAATCACTCGGATATCTTCGGCTTTCTTGTCTTCTAAGGCAAGAATCGCCAGCTTTGCCATTTCCTTTGAATTACTTTCCATAATACACCTCCCTAATTCTCTTCACTTTTGTCTGCCAACTCTTTGTAATACTGATAAGTTTTCTCTGTCATGGGGTCAATATCCCCGGAAGAAACCTTTAAAAAGTTTAATGTATCCTCCAAAATCCTCAGCATCGCCTTATCCAAATCCACAAAAGCCAATTTGCGGACTTCAGCCAGATTGGGCTGCTTTTTCCGCTGAGGTTCAATATAATCCGCCACAAATATAATCTTGTCCAACAGAGACATATTGGGCTTTCCTGTGGTATGATTTAAAATAGCACTGGTAATCTCCTTGTCAGAAACACCATATTTATGCATCGCCAGAAAAGCGCCCAGTTTTGCATGGAGCAAGAAAGGGTTTTTCAGCTCAATTTCTGACATATTTATATTGTATTTTTCACATAACGCAATTTTTTTGGAATTTGGTATACACTTGGCACAGTCATGAAGCAAACCTGCCACCTGTGCCTGTTGTATATTTGCTTCGTATCTCATTGCCAGTGCTGCCGCTGTATAGGCAACCCCAATGGTATGTTCATAACGGTCAGCATCCAGTTCTTTTTTCAGTTTTTTTTGGTAGTTTGGAAAAAACTCATCCTTTGCCATATTACCTCACTCCTTTGTATTCTCATACAGATGATTGCTACGAAGATACGCCTCCACCACTGATGGAACCAAGTATTTGATACTTCTTCCACTGCGGATACGCTCTCGAATATCGGTGGAAGAAATGGAAATATTTGGCATATCAAGCATATGTATTTCTGCCTGATAATGCTCCTTTAAAAAAGCACTTTCCTGAGCCACTTGTTCTTCGTCCAGTTCCCCCCGTGTTGCCACCAAAATAATTGCATAACGACAGATTTTGTCTACACACTTCCAGTTTTTCATATCCTGCAGAGAATCTGCACCCAGAATAAAATAATAGGTATTCTGGGGATTTTCTTTCTTTAACAGCTCCAAGGTGTGGTAGGTGTAGATCACACCCTCCCGCTGTAATTCAAAGGATGAAGGGTAGACTTCATTGCTGTTCTTTGTTGCCAGTACTACCATGTTCATACGGTGTCTGGAATCTTCTGAATTTTCAATGGATTTGTGCGGCGGATTGCCATTGGGCATTAACAGCACAGAATCCAATCCGAAGCTGTCTCTTGCCGTTTCTGCCATCAACAAATGCCCTATATGAATGGGACGAAACGTTCCTCCAAGAATTCCCACCTTTTTTGCTTTTTTCATACTCAACACCTCAAAAAATTAATGATAAATGATAGAAGTAACCATAATTACAATGAAATTACTATTATAATGGAAGGTTAATTTTCTTTTTATTATCTTTCCCTTCTTTATATAGAATAATCTTTTTTCCGATTACCTGAACCACTTGAGAACGAGTACGTTCTCCTAAAATGGCAGCAATTTCTTTGGGATCGTCAAAGCAGTTTTTCAACACACTGACTTTTATCAATTCCCTTGCATCCAAGGCTTCTTCTATCGCCCTGGTAAGCTCTGGTGTCAGACTGGACTTTCCAACTTGAAAAATCGGCTCCATGGCAGATGCCAGACTTTTTAAATAAGCTCTCTGTTTACTTGTCATTTCCATTCCTCCTATCGGTAATAATCAAATTCCAATCCATACATGCGCACCGTATCACCTTCTGAGATACCTATATCCTCCAGTTTGTCCAAAATACCCTGTTCCTTCAAAAATTTCTGGAAAAATGCAAATCCCTTTTCGGAATCCAAGTTAGTATAACCTAACATCTTTTCAATCTTTGGTCCCTCCACGATAAATACAGAATCATTCTCCGAATCCTGCTCTACGGTATAGCCATCCCCATTAATTTCTTGCTGCATCTCCAATTCCGGAAAATATTCCTGTTGAAATACAATGGGTTCCACTTTATTTTCTTCAATAAGAGAACTTACATAATACAAAAGTTCTTTCAGTCCCTGTCCCGATACGGCAGAAATTGCAAATACTTTCATACCTTGAGGTTCAAATTCTTTCCGGATTCGGTCCACAGGATTTTCTTCCTCCTCTGCAGTGTAAATACAGTCAATCTTGTTGGCAGCAATTACTTGCGGCCGCTTCGCAAGCTCTTCATTGTAATTGGCAAGCTCTTTGTTGATGGCATAGATATCCTCAATGGGATCTCTTCCTTCTGTGGAAGCAGCATCTACCAAATGAATCATAACACCGGTACGTTCGATATGTCTTAAAAATTCATGTCCCAGTCCCACACCTTCCGAAGCCCCCTCAATCAATCCGGGAATATCGGCAATCACAAAGCCTTTGGCATCTTCCAAGTCCACCACGCCTAAATTTGGATGAATGGTAGTAAAGTGATAATTGGCAATTTTCGGTCTTGCATTGGTAACTCTGGATAATAAGGTTGATTTTCCCACATTTGGAAAGCCAATCAGTCCCACATCGGCAATTACCTTAAGCTCTAACTTCAAGTTCAATTCCTTGGCAGGCTGTCCCGGCTGGGCATATTTGGGTGCCTGCATGGTGGAGGTGGCAAAATGCTGGTTTCCCAAACCACCTTTGCCTCCCTTGAGAATACAAAATTCCTGCCGGGCATCCGACATATCCATAATCACCTTATCACTTTCCAATTCCTTAATCACCGTACCCAGTGGGACTTTGATATAAATATCTTCACCGTCTTTTCCACGACAATTCCGCTTACCACCCACGGCACCGTCTCCGGCACAATACTTTCGAATATGACGGAAATCAGAAAGGGTATTCAAGCCTTCATCTACAACAAATATAACATCCCCGCCATGACCGCCGTCCCCGCCATCAGGTCCTCCATTTGGAACATATTTTTCACGTCTAAAACTAACATGACCATCACCGCCCTTGCCGGAACGTATATAAATTTTGGCATGATCCGCAAACATAATTTACCTCCGTCGATTCTTAATCACAATGATATACTACAAGGAGCTCCAAACAAACGTTTGAAGCTCCCAAACCCCAAAAGGGTCATTTGTAACTGTTCCCTATCCTTACAGTTACGATTATTTCTCATTTGCTACTGGATATACAGAAGCCTGTTTCTTGTCTCTGCCTTTTCTCTCGAAACGAAGAACACCATCTGTTAAAGCGAATAAAGTATCATCTCCACCGATACCTACATTCGTACCTGGATGAATCTTTGTTCCACGCTGTCTGTAAAGAATGTTACCAGCCTTAACGAACTGTCCGTCTGCTCTCTTTGCTCCTAATCTCTTGGATTCAGAATCTCTACCGTTCTTGGTAGAACCAACTCCCTTTTTATGAGCAAAAAACTGAAGGTTCATATTTAACATTTGATTTACACCTCCTTAAATGATATTGATAGATAATCCTGGTCTTTATTATAGACATTCCGGATACTTTCCAAACCAAGAATCATGGAATCTATCAGAAGTGCTGCTTCTGCACTAGGTTCCGAATGAAACATGAATTCGATAAATCCAGTTTTATTGTCATCGGCTTCCCCTTTGAATTTATCATAAGTAAACTGCTCGATGGAATTCACTGTATTTAGTACAAGAATAGATACGGCAGCACAGACAATATCATGACCACTCTGATCATAGGCTGCATGCCCCTTGCATTGAAATCCCACATATTCATCTTCTTGATTTTTATAAATTGTTATTTTAATCATATTTCCTTATCTACATACCAAATTAAGCATTAATCTTTTCGATTTTTACTTCTGTGTATGCTTGTCTATGACCCTGCTTCTTATGATAGCCAGTCTTTCTCTTGTATTTGTA
Source organism: uncultured Lachnospiraceae bacterium (assembly GCA_947174015.1). Classification (GTDB taxonomy): domain Bacteria; phylum Bacillota; class Clostridia; order Lachnospirales; family Lachnospiraceae; genus RUG11237. The sequence goes on from CAMWHJ010000068.1 coordinate 16,011, forward strand.
AACGATGATTTTCTTACCTTTACCTTCGCTTACAACAGAAGCTTCAACAGTTGCTCCTGCAACGGTTGGATTTCCAACTACAAGCTTATCGTTGCTTACTGCAAGCACCTGATCAAATTTTACAGTCTCACCAGCTGCAGCACCTAACTTTTCAACTCTGATAGTATCTCCTTCAGCAACTTTATACTGCTTACCACCTGTTGCAATAATTGCGTACATACGGGCACCTCCCTATTTCTATTACTCGCCAGCTTCGGTGCTGAAAACGCAGACTTATAACCTCACTGTGCGGCATACTCACATATATTACCATTCATTTTCATTCCTGTCAAGAGTTTTGCCAAATTTTATCAGCACAAAGAAACAAGTTTGTAACAGTTCAGGTATCTGAACTGTTACACAAGTTTTATTTACACCATTGGCTAAAGTTTAAAATCTGCCCAACTATCTAACAGGGGGAAAGGGATATTCTGTAAACATATAAGCAATCAACTGACAACGGGAGCTGAAACTCTCCGTCTGAAGCAGTTCTTCTACTTCCTGCCGGCTGTAAAAGCGAGGCTTAATCTGTTCATTTTCCGAAGTGTGATCACTAAATTCGCCCTCTGCTTCCACAAAGGCAATGTTGGTAGAGGTATCAGAGATAGCCACTGCCGCATAGGAGGCCGGCAGAATTTTTATAATTCGCTTTACCGAAAGTCCGGTTTCTTCGAACAGCTCTCTGCGAATACAGTCCTCAATGGTTTCTCCCTCCTCAATCATACCTGCCACCAAATTCATGATTTCCTTATTGACACCCATGCGAAATTCCCTCAACAGCAACAGCTTGTCATTGGCAGTTACCACAATGGAGACTCCAGAAGATTTTTTTCCTAAATCGGCAGGCTCATGAATTTCTCTTCGGCTGACAATTTCATATTTTTTCTCTTTGCCTGCCTTATTTATATAAGTAAGATCATAATTTTTTAAGTATTTTCCGTCCTTAACTTTTTTGATATTTGTTAATTCCATGTTCTCTCTCCTTCAGTACTTGTGCAAATTTTCCAAGCTATGATATACAGATAACTGCAAAATCGGTAACTATTCAGTACCTTCATAGTTACGAGCAAAGAACCATGCAAAATTGCCTGC
>CAMWHJ010000069.1 GCA_947174015.1 uncultured Lachnospiraceae bacterium
CAATTTTGCATGGTTCTTTGCTTGTAACTATGAAGGTACTGAATAGTTACGAAAAGAAATCGGTCGGCTTATGACAGAAGTCAGAAGGGGAAACACATGAAATTAGCAGAATGGTTCAAAAGCAAATGGAAACACAATAAGGCAGACAAGAAAGAGAATACGGAAGAAAATCCACAGGACTTTCAAGAGCAGTCCAAGAAGCCTGCCATTGAAACAGTGGCATTTCGAAAAGAGCGGGTGAAGATAGAGGATAAGCAGGAGCGGGAACAGTATGTGAGGAACTGTTGCGAGCAGATGATAGAGGCATCTATAGAAAGTGAAAATGCCAAGTTAGAATACAATCTGATCACGGCTTACTTAAATGATATGCAAATCATAGAGGAAATGCCTCCGGAACAGCAGGGAATCATTCATGCTACAGTGAGAAAAATCCAGAGTTTATCAGAAGAGAGAGAAAAACTTCAGAAAGTGGCCCATAAGATTACGGAACGCCAGTACAATTATGCCCAAAACAACGCAGATACCATTCCGGATACGCTGAAGCGGATGGTGGAGAATGAAAAGTACCGGGAAGTTTTAAAGTCGGATATGAAGCATTTAGAGAGCGAAAAAGCTGCCCAGAACATCCGCAAAAAGGATATTATGCAGGAACAGAGGAATTTAAAGGGCATGTCAGTGATTGCCTTTGCCACTCTGATTGCAGTGTTGGTGCTGATTGTTGCTTTTCAGGTGCTTTTTGATTCAGATATACAGCTTGCCTATCTGGTGGTGATGTTTGCAGCGGTGCTGATCACTGCCGGACTGTTTATGAAAATAAAAGATGCAGACTATGAATTGAAATACACAGAAAAGTGCTTAAATAAAGCAATCGGTCTACTGAACCACACCAAAATCAAGTTTGTAAACATTGAAAATGCATTGGAATACAGCTATGAAAAGTATAATGTGAAAAGTGCCTATGAGCTGAATTATATTTGGGAAAATTATTTAAAAGAAAAAGAAGAGCGTTCCCGGTATCAGCAGGCCAATGATGATTTGGAATTTTACAATGAGCAGCTGGTGAGACAGTTGAGAGATTACGGTGTACAGGATGCACAGGTGTGGCCTTCTCAGGTCAGTGCCATTGTGGACAGCAGAGAAATGGTAGAAATTCGTCACCGTCTTATGGGCAGACGGCAGAAAATCAGAAAACAGCTGGATTACAACAATAAAATCATGAATGATGCCAAAGCAGAGATTTCTGCCCTGGTGGAAAAACATAAGGAGTATGCAGAGGACATTCTTGCTATTGTAAACTCTATGGAAGGATAAAAGAAAAGTTGGGTCAGGCAGAACGGATAGAGCTAGTAACGGTTCAGGTATCGGAACGGTTGCCAGGGACAAGCTTGATTCTGTAAATGGGTGTTGCTTTTCTATATTTTATGTTATATAATGTGGACTGGAATAATGTTTGTGATTTTGCTTTTGTGGGCAAAATGATTACATTGAAATTTGAGCAACTGTTCAGTAGGTCCGTGCATTTACTGCACAGATCATAAGAAAAAGTGGATATAACAGGCAAAGAACCATTGCCTAAAGTAATCAAACTGTAAATCAGTTTGATTGCCTGCTTGCACCCATTGCGTAGCAATTTTCATGGGTGCAATACCCGAAAAACAATTTTTTAGGGTTCTTTGCTTGTAACTATGAAGGTACTGAATAGTTATAAATTTGATTTAAGAAAAGGACAGGTGGAAAACAATGGAAAAAAGAGAACTCATGTATGAAGGAAAGGCAAAAAAAGTTTACACAACAGAAGATGAAAACATCGTTATTGTAGATTACAAGGATGACGCAACTGCTTTCAACGGTGAAAAGAAAGGTACAATCGTAGGAAAAGGTGCCATTAACAACCGTATGACAAACCATGTATTTAAGCTTTTGGAAAAGGCTGGAGTTCCAACCCATCTGGTAGAAGAATTAAGTGATAGAGAAACAGCGGTAAAGAAGGTTGAAATCGTACCATTAGAAGTGATTGTAAGAAATGTGGCTGCCGGCAGCTTTTCCAAGAAGCTTGGCATTGAAGAGGGCAGAGAGCTTTTGTGTCCAACCTTAGAGTTCAGTTATAAAAATGATGATTTAGGCGATCCATTCATCAATGGTTACTATGCTTTGGCATTAGGTCTTGCAACCCAGGAAGAAATAGACAAGATTGCAGAGTATACTTTCAAGGTAAACGAAGTATTAAAGGAGTATTTCTTAAATGCAGGAATTAAATTAATTGATTTTAAGATCGAGTTCGGAAGAGACTGTGACGGAAATATTATTCTTGCAGATGAAATTTCTCCAGATACCTGCCGCCTGTGGGATGTGGAGACCAATGAAAAGTTAGACAAAGATCGCTTCAGAAGAGATATGGGAAATGTGGAAGAAGCATATAACGAAGTATTCAAACGTTTAGGATTATAGGAGTCTGTTATGGATAATCATAAAATGCAGGGAGACCGAGAGCTGCATGAAGAATGCGGTGTATTTGGAATTTATGATTTTGATGGAAATGATGTGGCATCTTCTATCTATTATGGCTTGTTTGCATTGCAGCACAGAGGTCAGGAGAGCTGCGGTATTGCAGTCAGCGATACCAACGGTCCCAAGGGGAAAGTAGATTCTTTTAAGGGCATGGGACTGGTGAATGAAGTGTTCAGCCCGGAAGATTTAGAACGGTTAAAAGGGGATATCGGTGTGGGACATGTGAGATATTCCACCGCCGGAGGCAGTACCAGAGAGAATGCACAGCCCTTGGTATTAAATTATGTAAAGGGTACTTTGGGCCTGGCACACAATGGAAATCTCATCAATGCCCCGGAGCTGAGAAAGGAACTGGAGTATACGGGAGCTATTTTTCAGACCACCATTGATTCGGAAGTGATTGCATATCACATTGCCAGAGAGCGTTTAAATTGCGGCACCGTTGAGGATGCAGTAAAGCTTGCCATGAAGAAAATCAAGGGAGCATATTCTTTGGTGGTGATGAGTCCCCGTAAATTAATCGGTGCCAGAGATCCCCAAGGCTTTAAGCCTTTGTGTATCGGCAAGAGAGACAATGCATATATCATTGCCTCCGAGACCTGTGCCTTAGATACCATTGGTGCTGAATTTGTGCGGGATGTACTTCCGGGAGAAATTGTGACTATCACTCCTCAGGAGGGAATTGTTTCTGATACCAGTATGTGTCCGCCAAGTTCAGAAGAGGCAAGATGTATCTTTGAATATATCTATTTTGCCCGTCCGGACAGCAATATAGACGGTGTCAATGTATATGAATCCCGTATTAAGGCAGGTCGTTTTCTGGCGATGGACTCCCCAGTGGATGCCGATCTTGTGGTGGGAGTACCGGAGTCCGGCAATGCGGCTGCACTGGGGTATTCTTTGGAATCGGGGATTCCTTATGGAACTGCCTTTGTGAAGAATGGTTATGTGGGAAGAACCTTTATTAAGCCAAAACAGAGCAGCAGAGAGTCCAGTGTGCGGGTGAAATTAAATGTATTAAAGGATTCCGTAAAGGGAAAACGTGTTATCATGATTGATGATTCCATTGTGCGGGGAACCACCAGTGACAGAATTGTCAGCATGCTGAAAGAGGCAGGTGCCAGGGAAGTGCATGTGCGAATCAGTTCTCCGCCCTTTTTATGGCCATGTTATTTTGGAACTGACGTGCCGGCAAGAGAGCAGCTTATCGCCTATAATCGTTCCGTAGAAGAAATCAGAGAAGTGATTGGTGCAGACAGTTTGGCATATTTAGATATCAATCGTTTAGAAGAGTTGTCTCAGGGGAAGGCCATCTGCAAAGGATGCTTTAACGGGGTTTATCCAATGGAACCGCCAAAAGAAGATATTCGTGGAGAATACCAGAAGTAGGAGGAAATACAATGACAGACAGATACCAGAGTCCATTATCAGAGCGTTATGCCAGTAAGGAAATGCAGTACATTTTCTCGCCGGATATGAAATTTCGAACATGGAGAAGATTGTGGATTGCCTTGGCAGAAACAGAAAAGGAATTAGGACTTGATATTACCGATGAGCAGATTGCAGAGTTAAAGGCTCATAAGGATGACATTAACTATCAGGTGGCAAAGGAAAGAGAGAAGCAGGTTCGTCATGATGTGATGTCCCACGTGTACGCCTATGGCGTACAGTGTCCTAAGGCAAAGGGAATTATTCACTTAGGAGCCACCTCCTGCTATGTGGGGGACAATACAGATATTATCGTTATGACAGAGGCTTTAAAATTAGTAAAGAAGAAATTAGTCAATGTGATTGATGAATTATCAAAATTTGCAGAAGAATACAAGGCTTTGCCAACATTGGCATTCACGCATTTTCAGCCGGCACAGCCAACCACTGTGGGCAAGAGGGCTACTCTTTGGATGCAGGAGTTTCTCTTAGACTTAGAGGATCTTGACCATGTGCTTTCCAATATGAAGCTGTTGGGATCGAAAGGTACCACTGGTACACAGGCCAGCTTTTTGGAATTGTTTGACGGTGATCAGGAAACCATCGATAAGATTGATCCCATGATTGCCAAAAAGATGGGCTTTGAAAGCTGCTATCCGGTATCCGGTCAGACCTATTCCCGTAAAGTGGATACCAGAGTTCTGAATGTATTGGCAGGCATTGCAGCCAGTGCCCATAAGTTTTCTAACGATATCCGTTTATTACAGCATTTAAAGGAAGTGGAAGAGCCCTTTGAAAAGTCTCAGATTGGTTCCTCTGCCATGGCCTACAAGCGTAATCCTATGCGAAGTGAGCGTATTGCCTCTCTTTCCAGATTCGTGATGGCAGATGTGATAAACCCTATGATTACCTCTGCAACCCAGTGGTTTGAACGTACATTGGATGATTCTGCCAACAAGCGTTTGAGTGTACCAGAGGGCTTTTTGGCAGTGGACGGTATTTTAGACTTGTGTTTAAATGTGGTGGATGGTCTGGTGGTATATCCAAAGGTCATCGAAAAGCGTCTTCGCTCAGAACTGCCCTTTATGGCTACGGAAAATATTATGATGGATGCAGTAAAGGCAGGCGGTGACAGACAGGAATTGCATGAGAAGATTCGTACTCTTTCCATGGAAGCAGGAAGAAATGTGAAGGAAAAAGGATTAGACAACAATTTACTGGAACTGATTGCAGCAGATCCGGAATTTAATATGTCCTTAGAAGATTTACAAAAGACCATGGACCCTGCAAGATATACAGGACGTGCCAAAGAACAGGTGGAAGCATTCTTAAAGAATGTGGTAGCACCGATTTTAGAGGAGAACAAGGAAATTCTTGGTATGAAGGCAGAAATTAATGTATAATTGTAACTATTCAGCAGGTCTGTGCATTTACTGCACAGACCGTGGGAAAATGATTAGTTAGGAAATAAAATTTAGGAGGAACAAAAATGGTAAAAGCAGTCGTTGGAGCGAACTGGGGAGACGAAGGCAAGGGCAAGATTACAGATATGCTTGCGAAAGAAGCTGATATTATTGTAAGATTTCAGGGTGGAGCCAATGCAGGTCATACAATCGTAAATGATTACGGAAAGTTTGCATTACATACACTTCCATCTGGTGTGTTTTACGATCATACAACAAGCATTATCGGCAATGGTGTCGCTTTGAATATTCCTCTTCTTTTTAAAGAAGTACAGGATATTGTGAGCAAGGGGGTTCCGGAACCTAAAATCTTAGTGTCCGACAGAGCTCAGATTGTTATGCCATATCATATTTTGTTTGACCAGTATGAGGAAGAACGATTAGGCAAAAATTCCTTTGGTTCCACAAAGTCTGGTATTGCACCATTCTATTCTGACAAATATGCAAAAATCGGTTTTCAGGTAAGTGAACTGTTTGACGAAGAGCTGTTGAAGGAAAAGGTGGAGCGTATCTGTGAGACTAAGAATGTGCTGTTGGAGCACTTATATCACAAGCCCGCCATCCAGCCGGCAGAATTATTAGAGACGCTGCACCAGTACAGAGATATGGTTCAGCCCTTTGTATGTGATGTTTCTTTCTATTTGCATCAGGCATTAAAGGAAGGAAAAGAGATTCTTTTGGAAGGACAGTTAGGAACACTGAAGGATCCGGATCATGGAATTTATCCCATGGTAACCTCATCCTCCACTTTAGCAGCATATGGTGCCATCGGAGCCGGTGTGCCGCCTTATGAAATCAAAAAAGTGGTTACGGTATGTAAGGCTTATTCCTCAGCGGTGGGAGCCGGAGCTTTCGTCAGCGAAATCTTTGGAGAAGAGGCAGATGAGTTGAGAAAACGCGGCGGTGACGGAGGCGAATTTGGTGCCACCACTGGACGTCCAAGACGTATGGGCTGGTTTGACTGTGTGGCATCTAAGTATGGCTGTCGTTTACAGGGAACCACAGATGTGGCATTTACCGTATTAGATGTTTTAGGCTACTTAGATGAAATTCCAGTATGTACCGCATATGAAATCAATGGGGAGCAGACCACAGAATTTCCAACCACAGCCCTGTTAGAGAAGGCGAACCCGGTGATTGAAAAGCTTCCGGGCTGGAAATGTGATATCCGGGGTATTAAAAAATACGAGGATTTACCGGAAAACTGCAGAAAATACATTGAGTTTGTAGAAGAAAAAATCGGTTATCCAATTACCATGGTATCCAATGGACCGGGAAGAGATGATATCATTTACAGAAACAAATAAGGTATGGTAACAATTTTGTACCTTATAGTATCAATAGAAAACAAAATGGCTGCTCTTAGAGCAGCTCTTTTGCTGTCAGACAGTGAATTTCTGAAAATAGATGATAAGAAAGAGTGCAACTATGAAGGTACTGAATAGTTACCTTTAAACATATGGATATGGAAGTTTTATCGGTTTAGAAAAGGAGAAAAAGATGATTAACAGCATTATATTCGATATAGGGCGAGTGCTGATAGAATGGGATTGGCAGGGTTATTTGTCAGGATTTCATTACACAGAAGAGAAACAAGAACGATTAGCCCAAGCCGTTTTTGAAAATCCCACATGGAAAGAAACGGATCGAGGTGTATGGAGTGATGAAGAAATTCTCCAAAGCTTTATCCAAAAGGCACCGGAATATGAAAAAGAAATCCGCATGCTTTGGGAGGATATGGGCAGATGTGTAGAAAGAAGTCCCCATACGGATCAATGGATAGCAGACTTAAAAAAACAGGGATTAAAAGTCTACTATCTGTCCAATTACGGAAAAACCCTTCGGGAGAAAACAAAAGAGGCATTAAATTTCACGGACGTCTGTGACGGCGGAATTTTTTCTTATGAGATAAAAGAAATCAAACCAAATCCTGCCATATATGAGGCACTCCTAAAAAAGTATTCCTTAAACGCAAACCAATGCCTTTTTATAGATGACCTGCAGGAAAACATCCAGGGAGCCAAAGCCTGTGGTATTCAGGGAATCCAATTTACAACCTACGCAGAAACCAGCGAAGCTTTAAGAAATTTTCTTAATGGGAAATAAAAAAATTCCCAATCCTTTGTTAAATATTTCGTGAAATATGCCGATATATAAGTAATGGTATTGGTATGTCCATTTATAAAAACAAGTAAAAATTTTCTCTTTGAAATGTGCAAAGCGACAATTTATATCATTGGAAATGTATCGTACAAATAAATGAATCATTGCAGCACAAATCAGCAGGAGAAAGAAAAATAGAAAGAGCGGGTGGTAAGATGACAACGAAAAAAATGGGGAAAGGAAAATGGAAACGTATTGCCGCAGCGATTTTGGCTGCTGCCATGACAGTTTCCGCAGCAACACCGACAACCTTGCAGGTGCAGGCAGCTTCCAAAGGTAAAGTAACGATACAAAATCCAATATCCTCAGGAATACGGCTGACAACAGACAGTGAGTTAAACGGTGAAACCGGCGGCAGCACGGAGACGGATGCAACTTACAGTACCATCAATGCTGTGGCAGCCTATGTGGCAAAGCATATGACGGACAGAGAGCAGAGCTTTAGTGTGATTTACAATGGGAGTGATTATGATTCCTATGGAGATCGGGGAAAAATTAAGAACGATCTGCTGCCAAAGGTATTTGCCATTGACTCAGCAAGTACCAGTGATGCAGATTATCTGTATCATATTTATAAATCCATTGATATAGATTATGTGGTGAACAGCACCAATAAGTATACCAAAATGGTGTTTGATGTGGAATACTGGGAGAGTGCGGAGGAAACGGAATATGTGGACGATAATTTATCCACCATCATTTCCGACATGAATCTGCCGGATGGAGCCTCCGATTATGATAAAATAAAAGGAGTTCATGACTGGATTTGTGGTAATGTGAAAAAAGGCTCCTCAATAACTTCGGAAGTGGATCAGCAGACAGAAGTTGCAACTCTGACACCATATACCGCCTTCAAATATGGGCAGTCCTCCCCGGCAGGCTATGCCGCTCTGGCATATAAGCTGTTATATAAGATGGGAATCCAGACAGCAATCCTTCAGGGACCGGAACAGGGCAGCAACACCAAGGTGTGGAATCTGGTACAACTGGAGGGCATGTGGTATCACATGAGTATTTATGATGATGACAAGGATTCCAGAAACGATGGTTTAGAGGGTGCCACCTATGATTATACCTACTTTTTGCTGGGTACCAATAATCAGAGAAAGAAACTTCCGGTGGGAACCGCATATTCTGGATATACAGCCTATTACAATGTGTCAGAGGAAGACTATTTCTCCGATAACGACCCTATTTACAATGAAGATGGCAAAAAAGCCCTGTACGGTATTACCGCACAGTTTGTAGGTCAGGAACAAGAGATTGGCAGTTTTATCTCAAAGGGACAGATTCTGGTCTATGCCTATTATTCCAAGTCCGATTATGACAACAAGGAAAACAGTGCAGGTGTCAGAGTGTTTGATATCTCTCCGGCTCGTGTGGAAAAAGAGGGGGACAATACCGTTACGGTAAGCTACATGGGAAAAACCTGTCAAATTAACATTATTGGTTCCAATACACCAGCCACAGATGGCAAGCTTAAAATTGACTTTATGACAAATGGCGGCAGCGCAGTGGACAGTATTACAGAGATTTCCAAAAATCAGACCATCAGTCTGAACCCGATTCGTCCTACCAGAGACGGCTACCAGTTTGGAGGCTGGTATTTAGACAGTACCCTCCAGACCAAATGCCCTGCCAGATTTACCATAACCCAGAGCATAACCCTATATGCAAAATGGGAGAAAATCGGAGTATCTGCTCTGAAGGCAGAGTACAAAGGCGGTCCTTTGACCGTAGAGACAGAATATGAGAAAAATTCCAATGGAGATTACATTATTGCAGAAGACGGCAAACCAAGCATACATCGCTGGGTAGCACTTTTGAATCTGAACAATTTGGAAGTAAAGGCTTATAACAGTGATGGAACAGAAAATATTCTCACAGATTATAATGTATCTTTAAAGGAAGGGCAGAATGACTTTGAATGTGCCTATGAGAATGGAAGACTGTTGTTCAATAAGACCAACCAGACATTTCCCGCATATGGTGAGAGTATTATTCTTCAGGTGGAAAAGGATGGAAAAACAGATACTTTTGAGGTGTTTTTATCCGAATACTGGGGTGAAGATACCAATGTGAACAGTGGAACAGTCACCATTTCTGTCTATGAAGATGTGTCTGCGGAAGGTGTGCCTGGTGCACCGTATGTGGTGGAGGTTCCCAGATATTCCAGATTTATGGATGCAGGTGTCAAAGAACCCAGCAGAGCCACAGAGACCTTCGGCGGATGGTATTTGGAAACCGATTACAGCAATCGTGTGACGGATTATACAAGACTTACGGACAATACCAGCATATATGCAAAGTGGGAGAAAAAGACCCTGAAAAATCTGATGGTGGAATATACCGGAAGTGATTTGCCCATCTGGAGCAATGTGGATTTGGATAAAGTATTAGTAAAAGCTTTTTATGACGATTATTCCGTAAAGACCATTTTGGACACCTATGAGATTTCTTCCACCTTAATCGAATATGAGGGCAGCAATGTATTTACGGTAAAATATCAGGAAACCAATCCTTATGATGCAGACGAAATTATTTCTTTCACCAGAACCTTTACGGTGGAAGGTTATGTGCCGGAGCAGGAAACTTTCCGAGTGTCCTTTGACAGCATGGGAGGCTCTTTGGTGGAAAGTATTTCCGGTGTGGCAAAGGGTGAGACCATTACCCTGCCAAGCGAACCTACCAAGGAAGGCTATATTTTTGGCGGTTGGTATCGTGATACCTCCTGTAAGGTAAGATTTACAGAAAAATCCAAGATAACCAAGGATACCACTCTCTATGCAAAATGGGAGGAGTTTCAGTTAGTGCCTTACTCCCTGGAAGCAGCATATGTGGGACCATCACTTTATTTAGGTGATGCCATTCCACAGGATAGTATCCGGGTGATTGCCATGTACAATGACAATGTGGCACGTTTGGTGGATGATTTTACTTACACACCAGACACGATTTTGCAGGACGGCTTAAATGTGATTACTGTAACCCATGAAAATCTCAATGCCTCTGTTGTGATTGAGGCAGGGGTGCCGGGAACACGTTATACGGTAACCTTTGACAGCTGCGGTGGTAAGCCGGTGGCAGATATTACAGGCATTCTCTGGGGGGATCAGATAACATTGCCCACACCAGTCAAGGTGGGAGACGTATTCTTAGGCTGGTATACCTCCAAAAATTATGCAACCCAGTTTACGAATGATGATTTTGTTACCAGAGATATGACCTTGTATGCTCTTTGGGGCGGTGATGCCATACTGAGCGGTACACCGATACCGAATATTACCGGTTCTGGAAATGTGACGGGGGCTGTTACTCAGACAGTGACACCAACCCGGCGTGTGACACCGACTCCTACAGTCAGAGCAACACCAACCTCTGTGGTGCGGGCAACACCAACGGCAACAGCCACACCGGTTCCCACAGCTACCACTGTGCCTACCGTCACACCGGAGACAACGGTGACACCACAGCCTACCACAAACACCCCCACAGGTGGTGCAGGGAATGTGACACCCACAGGGACTGAAAAGAAAACAGTTACTTCCATTACCGCAGAGTATTTGGGAAATCCGGTGGCGGTGGGAAATAAGATTGCCAAAGAAAATATTTTGGTAACAGCTACTTATTCCGACAATACCACAGCCACCGTTACCAAGTTTACCCTTACACCGGATACCATTAAGGCAGAGGGAACCAATGTGGTGGTGGTAAAATATAAGAAAAAGTCAGCCACCATTTTAATTGAAGGAGTTGCGGTGACAGCAGCACCTAGTAATGGAGCAGCAGCGTCTGGTAATGGAGCAGCAGCCACCAAGGCGCCGTCCGGCAGCAGTAGTGGAAGCAGCAACAGCGGCACCAATGGCACTAATTCCGGCAACACCACTACCCTTTCTGCCGGTTCCGGTACCAAAGTGAAGGATTCTACCACGGAAGAGGTGCAGCAGAAGATTAGTGATATATTTAATAAGGCAAGGGAAAGCGGCAGTGATGCCAATACCAAAGACTTGGCTAGAGTTTTGGATATGATCCACACCTTAAAGCCCAGAGAACTTAGTGAATTAGATCCGGATGCCCTGCGTACCTTAGATGATATGCTGAAGAACCTCAACAATGTAACCGTAACCATTGATAACCACATTGAGAATTATCCGGTGAGAGAAAGTGATATCTGGGGATTGGCATTAGTACTGAACTCCAGTGATATTCTAAGAAAAGAGCCGGTGGAAGTAATTCTTGATATTTCGGATGCGATGGTCAGTTCCGGAGTACGCAGTCTTTTGGATGAATATGCCAATATTCAAGATCAGAGTATCTTTAAGTATGTGGATTTAAGAGTGTACAAATACATTAACACAAAGGGAAGCAGCAGAGATGAAGATAAGCGTTCCGTGCCGGAAACTTTGCTTCCGGTACACATTTCCCTGCCGATACCAACAGTAAATCAAGGAGAACGCTATTACAGTGTGATTCGTGAGCATGATAAGAAAGTGGCAGCAATGCCCGATATGGACGGTGCAGAAGAAACCATAACCTTTGAGAGCAATTATTTCTCAGTATACGGTCTTGCTTATGGAAATGTGCAGGTGCCGGATACCTTTGAGGAAGTAGCGGAGGAGAAAGGTACCACCGTATCCTCTGACACACCTGCAAACGGTGTGGGAGGTACCGATTCCAATGGTGTGGAGAGTATGCAAAAATCCTCCTCAAATTGGCCGTTTATGTTGGCTGCCATTGCAGTGATAGCCCTGGCCATTATGGTGATTACCATTGTAATTGTAAAGGAATTAAATAAAAAGGATGAAGAAGAAGAGCAGCGGTCACAGCCCAATGTTCCCATAAATAGTAATCCCAACGAACAATAGAAAGCACGTTTCGCAAACTTTCTATTGTCATGAAAATAAAAATAAGAGTCATGGCTGATTGCCATGGCTCTTATTCATTGTGGTGATTTTTATGTAACAGCTTGTATATTAATTGGATACCATAAAGAACCACCGGAAAGGTGATGGTAAGGTAAATGGAAGCCTGTAACAACTGTAAGCTTTTTTCGCTGTCCATCAAGGCAAATATCAGGGTGGACAGATAAAGACCTGCCAATACTACAATTCCCAGTATTGCCGCAATTTTTTTGAGTTTTTTCAATGTGCAACCTCCTGACAGGATGAAAAATTTATTCACATTATAACATAGATTACACCAAGAAAAAAGCCCTATTTTTGTGAGGACAGCATACCGCCCAGCATACCACTGAGAGCACACATGAAAAGCACTGTAAAAAAGTGGGTAATATCGCTGGTGAGCTGGTGATTGACTGCCAGAGAGATCAGTGCAAGGAAAATAAAGTAAATGACACCGACAAGTAGTCCCCAAAGAAAGCGGCGGAGTGTAAAGAGTCTTCCGGCAATGTTACCTCCCAGGAAACAACTGATCACATAGCTTAAGGTAATGCCAAGGCTTATGATATTCTCGCTTAGACGGAATTTCAGAAGCAGAAAGGACAGCAGCAGCAAAATAAGCAAGGTAACAATATAAGAAAGCAGCAGGCTTTTAATAATACCGGATATTTTTTTATTCATAAGAACCCTCCAAAAATATGATTTATTGTATTATATTTTAAAATTTCTATAAATATCACTATTTTGCAAAATAAAAAAGATAGGGAGAATTGCAACGAGTTTTAACAAAATGGATTTGAAAATGTTAAAAATACTTGGTAGAGTAATTTTTGATCAGGTATTATAATTTTGTTAAAAATAGTTGCAAAGGTGGTATATATATGAGAAAATCTTACTTGGACAATATACGCTGGATTACCATTATATTGGTTAGCATTTATCATGTGATTTACATGTATAATGGAGTACAGCCGTTTGGTGTGATCGGAGCTTTTCACGTGCCTCAATATCAGGATGCGTATCTGTATTTTGTGTATCCGTGGTTTATGGTTCTGCTCTTTACTGTATCGGGGATGTCGTCGAGATACTATTTGGAAAGGCACACGGACAAGGAATTTATAAAAAGCAGAACAAGAAAACTTCTTGTGCCTTCCACAATAGGAATTTTGGTATTCGGATGGATACTTGGATATTTCAATATGGGGATAAGCCACGCATTTGATGATATGCCAAAGGAAATTCCGGGACTGATTCGATATTTTATTATGGCACTTTCCGGTACCGGTGTATTGTGGTTCATTCAGGTGCTTTGGGTATTCGTACTCCTGCTGGTGCTGATTCGGAAAATAGAGAAGGACAGACTGTATAAATTTGCAGAAAAGACAGGTGTGATTGTGCTCCTGCTGTTTACGGTTTTATTTTATCTGTCTGCACAGGTTTTGAACACACCAATGATAACAGTGTATCGTTTTGGGATATACGGACTTGCATTTTTTGTCGGATACTTTATCTTGTCGCATGATACGGTGATGGAGAGGTTAAGCAGATTTTGGCTGCCCATTGGCATTGTGGCAATCATACTTGGTATTATCTATACCGTTTTGTATTTCGGGGAAAATTATGCAGCAGAACCTGTCATCAACAATATGCCTGCCTGTGCTTATGCATGGGTTATGACACTTGCGGTGCTGTCTTTCATGAAGGTACACGGTGAATTTTCCAATCCCTTTACCAAATGGATGTCATCCAAATCATGGGGATTATATGTGTTCCATTACCTGCCCATTGCTGTGTGTGCTTATTATCTGAATCTGTATGCTCAGGGGCTGCCGGTAATACTTCACTATCTTTTGACGCTAATCGCTGCCTTTGTGGGGGCATATCTTCTTTATGAGATAATCAGCCGTATACCTGTGATAAGATGGTGCATTCTGGGAATGAGGAAGGAGAAGAAAGATGTTTAAGGATAACCTGAGTTCTTTAAGAAAAATGAAAAAACTGAGCCAGGAGGATTTGGCGGAAAAACTTGATATCTCCAGACAGACTTTATCAAAATGGGAAACAGGGGAAGCTGTTCCGGACATAGAAAAATGCAAAACGCTGGCAGATATATTTGAAGTGTCATTAGACGATCTTGTAAGCTATGAAGTATCTGATACAGGACTTCCTCTGCCGCCCAAGGGAAAACATATCTTTGGTGTGGTAACTGTGGGAGAGAAAGGGCAGATTGTGATTCCCGCCAAGGCCAGGAAAATATTCTCCATTACTTCCGGCGATCAGCTTGTGGTTCTGGGCGATGAAAATCAGGGGCTGGCACTTCTAAAGTCCTCTGATTTTATCAATATCGCTGAGCAGATTCGCAAGAGTATGGATCATGGTTCATGAGACATTATTTTTTCGTAACGGTTCAGAGCCCACCTCAAAAACACTGCGTGTTTCTTCGGTGTTTGGCTCTGAACCGTTACATTATTTCAAATTCAATTTTCTTAGATCATCAATAATATATTGAATATGAACTAATTGCTCGTCTGTTAATCCGGCGATTTCTATGAAGTTTCTCTTGTCATCAATTCCCAGGATATAATCCGTACTGCAGGAAAAGAATAAGGCTAATTGTGTGACGATTTCAACGGATGGGAGGATGTTGTTATTTTCCCAATTGCTTACACTTTGTTTGGACACGTTGAGTTTTTTTGCTAATTCCACCTGATTCAAATTTCTTGATAAACGCAATAGTTTAATTCTATCTCCAATCATGGCAAATCTCCTTTTAATGATGTTGGGGTCAAAAGGTATTTTGCCCCAACATCTTTTAATTAGGTTAATAGATGAAAAGTTCATTAACAAAATACTAAAGTATTGTTATTATGGACTTATACTTCATAAAAAATGCAAAGAATCAAAAGAACAATGAAAATCTGGAGGAGAGAGTCTATGAGGAGATTAAAAAAGGTAGTATCATTAACAGTGGTAACAGCAATTCTGGCAGCCGCTATGGATATGGGAAGTGTGGAAGCTGCACAGAATTTTGCCATGGAAAATGGGGAGGCTGTGGTACAAGAAGTAACACAAAGCGAACCGAACCAAGGGGCAGAAGATGATTTTCAGATTGAAGATGGTGTGTTGGTAAAGTATCGTGGAGCCGGCGGGGATGTGGTGGTTCCGGATGGTGTGACGAGTATAGGGGATTTTGCGTTTGATGGCTGTAGTAGTTTAAGCAGTATAGAAATCCCCGGAAGTGTGACGGAGATAGGGAATTATGCGTTTGGGGGTTGTAGTAGTTTAAGCAGTATAAATGTGGTAGAGAGCAATGAGAAATATTTATCAGAAGATGGTGTTTTATACACAAAAGACGGTAAAGAACTAATTTGCTGTCCGGGCGGCAAAAAGAGTATCTCTATTTTGGAAAGTGTGACGAGAATAGGGCATTCTGCGTTTGAGGGTTGTAGTAGTTTAAGCAGTATAAAACTGCCTGACAGTGTGACGAGTATAGGGGATT
>CAMWHJ010000070.1 GCA_947174015.1 uncultured Lachnospiraceae bacterium
CTCCTGTGACACCGGTTGGCTCTGGTGTATCACTTACAATCGGAGTAATATCCTGAGCAGAACCTGAGTACACATAGGTTACTGTAATTTCTTCCTTTGTATAAGTACCGGTTGCATTGTCCGGTTTCGTTTTTAATGTACATCCCTTAATGGTTGCTGCACTGGTTTCATAGGTCGCACCTACTGCACCTACACGGTATACCTCTTTTAATACATTTCCCGCTTCATCCACATACTTTACATTTACCTTTGCCGGTTCGCCGGAAGGAAGATCCGTCAACTTATTAGTGGATTTTGTATATAACTGTGCACCGCTGACTGTTAAGCCGTCTACCCCATCCGGAGTACTTCTCCAGCCGCTGCTGTCTGAAAGAATCACAAAGAAGCTTTCGGTGCCCTCTGATGGGGTAAAGCTCCAGTAATCACCATCATCTTCCATAGCTCCACCCGGCCATGCACCATTTAATTTGTTTGTTGCTGCATCATATGCATAACAGTATGGTGACGTAGCAAATTCACTCTTTGCCACCTTAACGGCACAACTGCCGTCAGATACTGCAGGCTCTGAACATTTTGCATAGGTAAGCTCTTTGGAAAGGTCACTTCCGTCTTCTCCCTTACCTGTCAATTTAACCGTAGTCACTTCATCATAAGCAGCACCGCCGCCGATCTCAATGGTGTCACCATCCTTAAATGCTATCGGGGCAGAATCATTTACAGAATAATAAGTATCAGTTGCCATGGTTGCACTTAACTTAATCTTGATGGTCTCTGTCTTATATGGAAGAGAACCGGAGGTAAGCTTTGCATTGATGGCAGGATTTACCTGACCGCTGCCCTCTAAGAGAATGACACCATTGCCATCACAGGTTGCAGACACACTGCCGCCGGATACGGTGTATGTTTCTCCGGAATATGCATCGGTAATGGTCTCACCGTCTGCAAAGATATCTCCTACATTTACATCAAAAGTACCTGACTTGGTCGGCAATGCCACAACTACCTTATCTTCGTCTGCCTCACCTAAATGATAAGTTCTGCTGAAGGTGTATACACTGCCGGATAACTTGGTATGTGTACCTGCACCTACGGAAGGATGATTATTTCTAAACTGTCCAATCTTCTGCCAGTTTTTCAAATTATCTTCATTCTTGCCAAACTCCATCTGTGAACGCCAGTTCTGCTCTACTCTGTCTCCCTGTGTTCCTCTTCCGTATTCATCACCATAATAGATCTGAACTGCACCGGGACAGAGAAGCAATGCAGTACCTGAAGATGCTCCACGATAGCCAAAGCCTTTATCATGGGAAGCAATATAAGAAAGCATATTGTAGCCTTCTACTCCGTTTACGGATCTTGCATAATTGGAATAAGTAGCCTCCAAAGATTCTCCCTGCTGACTTGCCACTCCCTGGAAACCAAAGTTTATCAAAGAATCAAACGCTCCTGAGGTAAAATAATCACTCTTTCCGCCATTAGACCAGTCGTATACCTCACCAGTCATCCAAAAATTCTCATCCCATGCATATGCAGGATCTCTTTCAGACTCCGGTTTCTGTGCCTCTGCTGCACGCCATTTTTCCAGTCTTTTCTGGCATACCTTATGTAATGTAGCCCAATGCTCGTTCTCCACATGCTTTGCTGTATCACAGCGGAAACCGTCGATACCATACTGCTCCACATAATCTGATAACCATTTTACCACATAGTTTACATTTCTTTTCGAAATTCCATACTCTGAAAAGAAACTATCTAATTCTTGCATTTCTTTGTCATATCTGCCTTCCTTCTTCCATTTTGACACCAAAATCGGAGGAACGCCATTATCGCTTGAATCTTCTGTTTTAATATCAGGGAGACCACCGGTACAAACTTTCAAAGGACCGCCAGCCGCACCTTCATCCTCTGAACCTTCATAACCTTGGAAACGCTTGCCAATGGCACGCACCCATTTGGAACTCCACCATCCACTCCAATCACCTGTGGAATTCAAAGTAGCCTTTCCATTCTCTGTTTCTGTGGTATAGTCCATATACCAACGATAATCTTTTTCATTAGTATTATAATAGATATCTTTCCACTGGTCTGTCACAGTACCGGCTCCATATTCTGTCACAGTTACCGGATCTGCATAACCTACATGATTCATAACCACATCATATACCACACGAATGCCATGGCTGTGTGCAGACTTCACGAAAGCAGCCATCTCGTCTTCGGTACCCATATTGGCATCCAATTGACTGAAATCTAAGGCATAGTATCCATGATATGGATAATGCTTAAATCCCTGTGAATCAGAAATCTGTGCACAAATAGCACCATGAGCCTGTTCATATGGTGCGGAAATCCAAATTACATTGACACCTAAGTTATCAAAATATCCCTCTTCGATTTTCTTTGTCATACCCGCCAAATCTCCACCATGGAAAGTACCAAGTCTGCTGGCATAACTTGCAGCATCCACCTCGTCCACAGATCGTCCGTACGAGTGGTCATTACCTGTGTTACCATTATAAAAACGGTCAGTCAATACAAAATATACGGTTGCATTATCCCAGGTAAATTTGTCGTTCTCATTTGCATTTACTGCTGCCTGAACCACTTCTGCTTCCACTGCCTCCTTTGCTTGTGCAGTCAAAGGAACAAAAGAAGTAAGCCCTGTCTGAGCCGCCATCACTGCTGCCAGTGACAGTGCTGCCAATTTGTTCATACGTCTTAAAGCCATATTGTCTCATTGTCTCCTTTCATTTTAGCCTAAGCCTATGTGAATTTTTCACATATTATATCGGCTGGTTTTCTAATTTTCAGTTACTTTTTCTAATACTTCTCGCCAAGCTATCACTCTAATTAGCTTAAGCATATATCTGTATTTTACAATACATTCAGCAACTTGTACAGTGTTTTTTACAAAATTATTACATAATTGTCAGTGTTGCCAAATCTATCTGCCCTATTTTCAGCATTTTTCTTTTACTTTTGTAACATTTGACTATTTTAGATTTATATATCTGTTTTTTTGTTTCCACAAAAACATTCTCTTGGCTTTATAATACTTGGCAAAATTTTACACCCGCTTTTGTTTCTGCAAAAAACGCCGTCCAAAGACGGCGTTTTACAGTTATGTTTTATCTATTATCTTACGCGATAACTCATTTCATCTTGTTTAATGGTTCCATTCACAATGGCATAAGCATGGAAAACATACTGTCCCGTGGTCTTGGGAATCCATGTAAGCTCTGCATTATTTTTAAAGTTCTGCAGCAAATACTCCTTTCCATCCTTTTCACAAGTAAACATATACCGCATATCTGCAGCAGCATTTTCCACATCTGCAGAAAGCTTAATTCCATTTTTATCCCCTGTCACAAAGAGAGACACCTCAAATTCTCCCACCGGCTGAGTGGGTGTCGGTGTATTCGTAACTCTGTGGCTTGATGTCGGTGTTGGTGCATCCGTAACATCCGGGCTGGTGGGCACCGGTGTGTTGCTGGGTTTTGGATCAATTGTTGTAGGTGTGGGACTGATAATCTCTTCCCCATTGGCAGCATACACATAAGTTACCGTAGACTCGGATGCAAAAGTTCCTTCTGCATTGTCCGGTGTCTTTATCAGGTTATAACCTGCAATGATTGCAGGACTGGTCACATACTTCTTGCCGATTGCTCCCACGCGGTACACCCCATCCTTCAGGCTTTTGCCGTTTTGATCCACATATTCCACATTGACACGTCCCGGTTCACCGGCAGGAATTTCGCTTAAAGTATTGGTTGCCTTATCGTATTCCATGGCATTCACTGCCACCAATCCCTTTGCCTTATCGGGAGTGCTTCTCCATGTTCCTCCGGAATTGGAGGTAGCCCCCTGAGACAAAATAATGACTGCCTCACCTTCAATATCATCATTTTTATAAGACCAATAATCCGGATCATCATCCTCCGTCATAACCGGTCCCGGCCAGGCACCATCCAAAGATGTTTCTGCCGCATCATTGGTGTAAAGGAAAATATTGGGTGCAGTAGATAAATCACTTTTCTTTACTTTCACACAGAAACCGTCGGATACAATTGGCTCATCACATTTGGTATAGGTCAGTGTCTTTGTAATCAGGGAACCGTCCTCCTCGGATTTACCGCTGACCGTAATCTCTGTCTTTTCACCATAAGCAGCTCCTCCGATGGTGATGACATCATTGGCTTCAAAGGGAAGTGCCGTACCGCCATTAACGGAATACACTGCATCGGTAACTCTGTTTGCCTTTAATTTAATATCCAAAGTTTCTGTCTTATATGGCAGCTTTCCTGATACCACTTTGGCATTTACACTTGGCTTTACAATGCCGGAACCCTGAAGCAGGATAACACTGGTGGCATCTGCTGTGGTGGCTTCCACTGCACCGCCGGATACCGTATATGTCTTTTGGGAATAGGCATCTGTCAATACTTCTCCATCTTCAAAAACATCTCCCACAGATATACTGAAAGTTCCTGCTTTACTTGGACATGCCACCACTACCTTATCCTCATCTTCTTCCTCTAAATGATATGTTCTGCTGAAGGTATATACGTCTCCGTCCAGTTTCTGATGCTGTCCTGCCCCTACTGCCGGGTGATTATTACGGAACTGTCCCACTTTTTGGAAGTGTGCCAATGTTTCCTTATCATAATTATCCCAATCCATATCCGTACGGAATCTCTGGTCAAGGTAATCTGAGCCGGTAAAGAAATCAGTCCATCCTAAGCTTCTGTTAATTTCATCTCCATAGTAAATCTGCACACCACCCGGTGATAACAGAAGGCTGCTTCCCGCATCTCTCATCTCCTGTGCCGTCACATTCCAAGAAGCCTTTGCACTATCATTGTCATCATGAGAACGTATGTAACTTAAGGAGTTAAACTCTTCATCACTGTTCATGGCTGCTGCATAACTGCTGTAAGTACCTTCCATACTGGATGGATTACTCTTTTTCGGGAAAGAAAAGTTAATCATGGAATCAAATCCGCCGGAGGTATGGTAAGGACTCTTGCCCATGCCATGTCCCCAACATTCACCGGTCATCCAGAAATCATCCTCCCAGTCCGCACCAGCTTTTTCAGGATTGTTGACTCTCCATTCATTTAAGGCTTTTACACCTTCTTTCTTTAAATCATTCCATGCATCCAAATCCACATGTTTTGCGGTATCACAGCGGAAACCATCCACACCGTATTCTCTTACCCAGTCTGTAAGCCATTTGATAATGTAATAACGAGGCTGCTTTTTATAACCTGTCTTGGAAAAGAAATCATCCAACTCCTTCTGCTCTGTTGACAATCTGCCTTCCTGTGTCCATTTCGTCACCAACAATGGCGGTGTATTTACTTCCTTGGCACTGGATTCTGTTACCACATCCGGAAGTCCGCAAAGACTCATATGTGTATCATCGCCGCCCGCCGGATCATAACCGGGATAATCTGCACGAACAAAGCCCGGTCCCCACCATTTGGAGGACCAGCCGCTCCAACTCGAATCCCAGAAATTTTGGGCTTCTGGATCACCGCCCATCAAATGAGTGGCATTGCCATAATAATAATTTTTCCAGGTAGTATTCACACCCTCATTTGCAGCGTCTTTTAAGGCTCCGTCAAAGCCATAATCAATGGCATCCTGCATGGTGGTATAACCCACATGGTTCATTACCACATCCATGATAACACGGATTCCGTGCTCATGACAGGCATCCACAAAATTTCCAAAGTCATCTGCATCTCCCATGTTTGCATCAATTTGCGTGTAATCCAGGGTCCAATAGCCGTGATAGGAATAATACGGAAAACCGCCTCCATTCGTATCTGGATAAGTTTTCTGGTTGTTACTCTGTACATTTCCAGAAGTATATCCATGTACCTGCTCATATGGTGCAGTAATCCAAATGGCATTAACACCCAAATCATTAAAATAGCCTTCCTTCACCTTAGAGGTAATACCCTTTAAATCTCCTCCATGAAAGGTTCCCGGATTGGTATAGATATCTAAGCCCTCTACTTTCGTCTTTCCGTCTGCTTGAAGTCCACGTCCATAGGAATAATCATTTGATTTATCTCCATTTACAAAGCGATCCGTCAATACAAAGTAAGCCGTCACATTATCCCAAGTAAATTTTGCTGTTTTCTGTGTATCGGCATTTACCGGTACTTCCCCCACCTGTTGTTCCACTGCCTCTTTCGCCTGCGCCGTCAAAGGTACAAAAGAGGATAAGCCCGCTTGTGCCGCCAGCATTGCTGCCATTGCAACAGCGGTTAGTTTTGTTACATATTTAAAAGCCATAGTTTCACCCTTCCCTTTCTCTTTCTCTTTCATTCTTTTTTGAAAAAACCAGACAGCAGATAGTAACCCACTGTCTGGAATAGCATCACCTTAATTTGAACGATATTGTCTTTTTGATCGTTTTGTTATTGCTGTCCTTCACGTAAACAGTTATTTTATAAGAACCTTTCTTAAGATTTCTCACAGTAAGACTCTTACTACTCTTAAAAGAGGTAGATTTCACAGTCTTATTGCCACGCTTTAATACATATTTATATTTTAACTTATCTTCTGCCCCTTGTACAGAGACATTTACCTTCAATTTACCTGATTTGTAAGAAGTGTCTATATCCGTAATCGAAAACTTAGCTTTTACGTTGTAAGTTTTGGTAGTTTTGCTGACTGTATTGCCTTTGCTGTCCTTTACCTTGACAGTCAGTGCATACTTACCTGCTTTCTTTGGTTTAAAGGCAGCCTTGCCTGTCTTACCGAAACTCTTGATAATCTTGTCTTTCCCATTATAGGTATAGCTGAACTGATATTTCAGTGTTCCGTTTCCCCCCTCTGCATCTGCTTTTAGCGTAATTGTGTCGCCCACATGAGCCTTGCCAGAGGCAATGCTTGTGGTAAAACTCTTAATGTTAAGCTTTTTATCTGCCTGTGTGGGGTTTGGTGTTGCGGTAGCTTTCTGAGTCGGTGTTGCAGTAGCCTTTCCAGTTGGTTTTACCGTGGGTTTCACAGTTGGCGTAACACTTTGGGTTGGTGTTGGCTTTTTACTTGGATGAATTACATCCGTGGGGACAACTGTAACATCTGGTTCTGTTGTTACTGTCGGCTTTATTGTTATGGTGGGTTCTGTTGTTACTGTCGGTTCTACTGTAATGGTTGGTTCTGTTGTTACTGTCGGTTCTACTGTAATGGTTGGTTCTGTTGTTACCGTCGGCTCTATTGTTATGGTGGGTTCTATTGTTACCGTTGGTTCTGTTATTATGGTGGGTTCTGTTGTTATGGTTGGTTCCGCTCCTTCCACATGAACAATGATTTTATCAATCTTCTTTACAACACTTCCATCCTCATTGACTGCGTATGCATTTAAGGGATAGTTGCCATTCTGATAAAAGACTGCCTTTGTCTCCTTTTCTTTCTCATATCCTCTGAAGATAACTTCTCTTCCCTGTTCATCAAGATACGTGTACATCACCCGATAATCTATACTGCCATCGGCATCATACACATCACAGCTTAGTGCGATTTCCTCTCCTGCCTTAGCATTTAAAATACTCTCCTGCTCATCATCTGCAAATACAGTTACCATTTCCATGGAATTCACTGCCTTATAACTTTTAAAAGATAACTGGTTTACCGGTGTCGGTGTTACTACGTTTTCCTCATTGGATAGCTTTTTAAAAGTAAATGTTTTCTCTAACTTCGTGCCGCCGCTCCATTCCGCTGTCACATCTACGGTAATCTCACTATCTCCAATTTTTCCCTCTCCAATTTCAATGGTACTTCCCTCTGTATAATTCTTTATGGGTCCATTATCAACACTGTATGTACATGATACCAGCTGCCGATATTCCGGAGCAACGGTCACAGTAGAAAAATCAAAAGAAATTTCTAAGGTATCTGTACTAAATTCTGCACCATTTTTATCACAAGTGATATCCCATTTACCGCCAACCAGTTCCTCATCGGTTCTTTCTTCCACAATCTTTTGTCCCGTCACACTGACATTTTCATTGGCTAACACGGTATTGACACCAGTTCCTATATTGCCAAATATCATAGATAATGCTAAAATTGCAGAAATGGAATTGCGAAAATAACACAACACTCTTTTTCTATGCATCTTTATCCCTCTCCTTCACAGAAATAATTAACATTTTATTACGATATTATTATACAACCTTTTCCATAAAATGTACATATTTCTTTTCTATTACATTGCATTTTCTACATTTTTAACAAAACTTTTTTTAATTTACAGTTTTTTGCTGCTGTACCTTGGTAAAAAAGTACAATACTTTTATTTCTATTTCCCCTCTATTTTTTCAAGTTCATATTTTTGTAACATTTTTAATTTTTTTGCTTTTATCTTTTTTCACAACTTTACCGCAAAAAGGCTCCTCATGATAAAATCATGAGAAGCCTTTTTCATCTATTTAAGACCTACATCCCTATCTAAAATTCGTAATCCTATTTTAAAAATTCACTGTCCTATTTTTAGAGCTGTAACATCTAATTCAAAACCTTATTTTAATTTCCAGATATCTCTGTTATATTCTGCAATGGTTCTGTCAGAAGAGAAGAATCCTGCCTTTGCAATATTGGTAAGCATCATCTTCTTCCACTTGTTCTGGTCTTCATAATCCTTGAACATCTGATCCTTCTTAGCAATATAATCTTTAATGTCAAGCAAAGTCATAAACCAGTCTTTTACGATTAACTCCTTGTGAAGTCTCTCCAAATTTTCCTTGCTGCCCTTAGCCATTACTTCATCGCTGATAATAAAATCAACAATTTCTTTCACTAACTCATCTTCATCATAAATGTCCTTGGATACATAATCAGCTTTCTCATAGTGCTCGATTACTGCATCAGACTTTTCACCGAAGATATAGATATTGTCCTCCCCAACTAACTCAGCAATTTCCACATTAGCGCCATCTTCTGTTCCTAAGGTAACTGCACCATTTAACATAAATTTCATGTTTCCTGTACCGGATGCCTCCTTGGAAGCCAGGGAGATCTGCTCTGAAACATCACATGCCGGAATTAATTTCTCTGCTTTGCTTACATTGTAGTTTTCCACCATAACAACTTTCATATAAGGTGAAACCTCCGGATCGTTGTTGATGATTTCAGATAATGTAAGAATCAAATGAATGATATCTTTTGCAATGACATAAGCAGGCGCTGCCTTTGCTCCAAAGATAAAGGTCAATGGAGTGGTTGGCTTATTGCCTTTCTTGATATCTAAATACTTGTAAATGATATACAGCGCATTCATCTGCTGACGCTTGTACTCATGCAGACGCTTTACCTGAATATCAAAAATAGCATTTGGATCGATTTCTACATTCTGTGTTTCTTTCAGGTATGCAGCTAATTCAACTTTCTTTTCTTTCTTAATATCTTTGATCTTATCCAGAACCTTCTGGTCATCAATATACTTTAATAAATCTTCCAGCTTGTCAGCATCTTTCTTATATCCGTCACCGATTAACTCTGTGATGTAAGCTGCCAATTCCGGGTTACAGGATAATAACCATCTGCGGAATGTAATACCATTTGTCTTATTATTGAACTTTTCCGGATAAATCTTGTAGAAATGATTTAACTCGGAGTTCTTTAAAATTTCCGTATGAAGATATGCAACACCATTTACGCTGAATCCATAATGGATATCCATATGTGCCATATGCACTCTGTCATCCTTATCGATAATCTGTACCTTTTCTTCTTTGTACTTAGCAGCAACTCTCTTGTCTAATTCCTTAATAATAGGAACTAACTGAGGAACCACCTTCTCTAAGTAAGATAATGGCCATTTTTCTAAAGCTTCTGCTAAGATTGTGTGATTTGTATATGCACAAGTCTTAGATACAATTTCAATTGCCTCATCCGTGTCAATTCCTTCTTCTTTTAAGAGACGAATCAACTCTGGGATTACCATACTTGGATGAGTATCATTAATCTGAATTACCACATGTTCATATAACTTGTGTAAGTCATAGCCATTTGCCTTTGCCTCTTTCAAGATCAACTGTGCACCGTTGCTTACCATAAAGTACTGCTGATAGATACGAAGTAAGTTGCCGGCTTCATCACTGTCATCCGGATACAAGAATAAAGTAAGGTTCTTGGCAATATCTGTCTTATCAAAAGAAATACCGTCCTTTACTAAGCTTTCATCCAAAGTTTCCACATCGAACAGACGAAGCTTATTGACACCGTTTTCATATCCGATTACATCGATATCATAAAGAACAGATTTTACCTTACAGTCACCAAACTCCACATCAAAGCTCACATCTGTTTTATTTAACCAAGACTGTTCCTCAATCCAATCGTTCTTAGTTTCCTTCTGCAAGTTCTTCTCAAATACCTGCTTGAATAAACCGAAATGGTAGTTCAAACCGATACCTTCTCCCGGTAAACCAAGTGTTGCAATCGAATCAATAAAACATGCTGCCAGTCTTCCAAGACCACCATTACCTAAAGATGGTTCCGGCTCAACCTCTTCGATCTCGCTTAACTTCTTGCCGTTTGCTGCTAAAATTTCTTTTACTTCATCATAAATTCCCAAGTTGATCAAGTTGTTGGATAACAGCTTACCAATTAAGAATTCTGCGGAGATATAGTAAATCTTCTTGTCCCCTTTGATGGCTGGTGTCTTCGCTGTCATGTCCTTTGTTAAGTTCAGTAAGCTGTAATATACTTCCGCATTGCTGCATGCAGCAATATCCTTACCGTACTTTTCCTTAGTTAATGCACTTAACTGTTCTTGTAAACTCATTTGGTCCTCCTTTTGACTCGTATCATTTACTTTATTTTTGAAACATTAATTTCCTATATCATTATTGAAAGAATAACATAGGAAAACGTTTTCCGCAAGCAAAAATTTCAATATTTTTGTAATATTTTCAGTTTTTTCTATTTTTACCAAATTCATTCCTGATTTTGCTAATTTCTTTTGTGTTTTTTAACAAATAATATCTTGATAATATAACTTTACCAACTTGTGTTCTAATATTCGGCTTCTGCCCTTTTCTCCGGAAAGCAGCAAAAAAACCTCCTCCACTGCCGCCTGTGCCACTGCATAAAAATCCTGACGTACTGTCAGCATCTGTTTTCCCACATAGCCCATGAGAGTAATACCGTCAAAACCACAGACCGGACGGAAAATATCAATATCAATACAGGCATTCATTGCCCCGATTGCCATCAAGTCAGAAGCACAGACAATCAGGTCTGCTTCCTTTCCATGTTCCAAGACAATCTCTCTGGCTTTCAACTCACTGAATTCTCCATAAAATATCTGCAAATCCAATTCCTTTTCCTGTGCCAGCTCCCGAATGCCCTCTAAGCGGTATTCTGTCACATAGCCGTTTTTCTTCCCGGCAATGTAGAGAATTCTGTGGCTGTTTCCGTCCAGTACCGCTTTCTTTGCCACGTCATACTGAGCCTTTTTGTTATCTACCCAGACAGAAGATGTGCTTTTGCTGACAAAGGGAGCATCCACTGCCACACTTTTAAACAGTTCCTTCGCCAACAGCTCATGAAATACCTTATCATCCTTTGACAGTCCAAAAATGATAATGCCAAAAATACTCTGGGACTGGAAATAGCGCACAATTTCATCCATGGTCATTCCTTCCAGCATAGAATAGAAAATGGTAACAACCTCAATATTTTTCTCTCTTGCCTTATTCAAAGCACCTGAGAGATACTGCATGGTAATTTCGTCGATTGCCTGGGTCTGGGTATTGAGATTTACAATCAATGCCACTCTTGCAAACTGCTTTGAGGACAAAGCGGCTGCAATGGTATTTGGCACATAATGAAGTTCATCAATCGCTTGCCGAACTTTTTTTTTGGTATTTTCGCTGACATTAGGGTAGTCATTCAGTACCTTGGATACGGTAGATATGGCTACTCCTGCATAATCAGCAACCTCCTTAATTGTTACCATCCTTCTGCTCCTGAACTGTTACTTGCAAAAGCCCATTTAAAATCTCTTTCGCAGATGGGGCTTTTGCCGGTTTCCACTGGTTTTTTGTACGGTCTGTGCAGTAAATGCACAGACCTGTCTAAACTGTTACTACATTTTATCCATGAAACGAACCTGTGCTTTTTTATCTGTTTCCTGCTTCTTCTCCTGCAATACTACCTTTGGTTTTGCCACTGCATTATTTAATCCGTTGGCAAGAATATCCTTGCATGCCTTACAGAAACGTCCTGTCTTAATGCTGGCACCGCAATTCTCACATTCAATTCCCACCGGTGAATTATCCGAGAATGCCAGTCTCTCTTCCCGAATCCACTGCTTAATCTGACTCACCGGTACATCATTTTCCTCTGCCACCTGATTGATGCCTGCATCCTTATGGTCCCTTACATATTCTCTTACCTCAAAAAACTTATCTTCTAATTTACTGGCACATGCCGGGCAGATTGGTTTTCCGCTTCCCATGTAATTAAACAGCCTTCCACACATTTTACAATTCTTTACATCCATACCTTTTTCCTCCTATTTCCTCCTAACTTACTCCGCCAGTCCCCAGACAAATAAAATAAACTTTCTGTACTCCTTGCTCTTTCAAAAGCTTTGAACAGGCATCTATTGTTGCACCCGTGGTATAAATGTCGTCTACCAGCAATACTATATTTAATTGTACATCATTTTGCACAACTTTAAAAGCATTTTTTAGATTTTTTTGTCGTTCTTTCTCATTCAATTCCTTTTGTGGTCTGGTATTCTTCTGACGAACAAGGAAATCTGTATAAATTGGCAGTTGTAAGCCCTCTGCCAGCTTTTCCGCCAGTACCTGTGCCTGATTAAATCCTCTGGCACGTTTCTTTTTCTTATGAAGAGGAACCGGAATTACGCCCTGAATATTTAAGCGGCGTATCCAACTGCCATATGTATTCAGAATACTGGATACATAGTAATCCGCATACTCTCTTTTGTTGTCATATTTAAAGCGATAGATGGATTCCCGCAGTTCCTTATTATATACCCAAAGTGCTCTTCCCTCTTCATAGTAATGGGGATGCCTGCCACAGTCTTTGCAGTATTCCATTTTGGCATTCTCTAAGGGCTTACCACACTTCTTGCATCTGGGATTGCGAATCTTTATCAATTTTCCACTGCATTTTTCGCAGATATAAACTTCTTGCTTTGCCACTATGTTTTCACAAATGGGGCAAGTTCTGGGATAGAGTACGTTCACCAGTTTTTCCCCAAGCTTTTTTGATATTAATACCCCTTTTTCCGTAATACTCCTCCTATTCTATTATGGTGTGAAACTCTAATATTCTCACTTTTAAATCAGTATACCGTTTATTTTCACTTTTATTCTCTATCATATCCTGTACCGTCTTATCACTGCCCACAATGGTAACACACTTTTTGGCTCTGGTGACCCCTGTATATAGCAGATTCCGATTCATCAGCATTCTGGGACCTGACACCAGCGGCATAATCACTGCCGGATACTCACTGCCCTGAGATTTGTGAATGGTGATGGCATAGGCATGCTCCAGCTCCTCCAACTGTTTAAAAGAATATTCCACCTGCCTCCTGTCATCAAAGAGCACCGTCACCGTCTCAGCAAAACTGTTGATTTCTGCAATAATTCCCATATCTCCATTAAATACTCCGGTTCCCTTTTCCACCGCAATGTGATACTTATTCTGAATTTCCCATTCCAGCTGATAATCATTTTTTATCTGCATTACCTTGTCCCCCACCCGGAAAATTACATTGCTCAATTTCTTTTCCGCTTTGGAATCCTGGGGCGGATTTAGAATTTGCTGTAAATATACGTTTAACTCCTCCACTCCCAACTGCCCCTTCCGCATGGGTGTCATCACCTGAATGTCATATGGCTCCACTTGAATATTCGGCGGCAGAATTTCCATCATGAGTTTTTTAATCATATCTAAGGAAGTATCTGCGTCATATCTTCTCATAATAAAGAAATCCCGCTTTTTATTTTTCAAGTCCAAAGGTTTTCCCTCATTTATCCTGTGGGCATTCATGACAATGCTGCTCAGTGCTGCCTGCCTGAAAATCTTGGTGAGACGAACCACCATAAAAGCCCCTGACTCAATCATATCCTTCAATACCGATCCCGGTCCCACACTTGGAAGCTGATTGGCATCCCCCACCAGCACCAGTCTGGTACCTGACACCAATGCCTTTAACAGAGAGTGCATCAAATAAATATCCACCATAGACATTTCATCCACAATCACCACATCTGCTTCCAGAGGATTTTCTTCATTCCTCTGAAACTCCGTTCTGCCGCCCTGGTCCGGTATGCCAGACAATTCCAGCAGGCGGTGAATGGTCTTTGCCTCATAACCGGTGGCTTCACTCATGCGCTTGGCGGCTCTGCCAGTGGGTGCCGCCAGCTCCACCACCATATCTTCCTCCTCAAAGTATTTTAATATGGCATTGATGGTGGTGGTTTTTCCGGTGCCGGGTCCCCCAGTAATAATTAAAAGACCATTGTTTACCGCCTCCTCCACTGCAAGACGCTGTTTTTCATCCAGTGTCTCTCCCAGCTCTTCTTCCATCCTTGCAATCCGCTTGGCGATAACCGTATCCTCTTCACTGCATCGGATATTCAATTCTGTCAGCATTCTGGCTGTATTCAATTCTGTGTGATAATTCAGATTGGTAAACACATGAATGCCCGACATTTCTTCCTTTAAGATAAGCTTTCGTTCCACTGCCATATCCATAATATGTTTGTCAATATCCACTTCCTGAATATCCAGCAGTTCTCTTGTTTTCTCTATCAGTTCCTGCTTGGGCAGATAAGTATGACCATCATTGCCTGCCTGTGTAAGTACATAGAAAAGACCGCTTTTGATACGAAAATCCGAATCTGTATTAATGCCCACTTTGGCAGCAATCTCATCTGCAATTTTAAAACCGATGCCATTGATATCATCTGCCAGCTTATAAGGATTTTCTTTCAGGATTCTATAAATTTCTGTGCCATACTTTTCATAAATCCGTACGGAAAGCGTGGTGCTGATACCATACTGCTGCAAAAACAGCATTGCCTGACGCAAATCCTTTTTCTCCTCCATCTGCTGTGCAATATCCCTTGCCATCCGTTGGCTGATGCCCTTAATTTCTTTCAAACGCTCCGGCTCCTCTTCAATAATACGGAAGGTATCCTCTTGGAATCTTCTAACAATTCTGGCTGCCAAGGCAGCACCAATTCCTTTGACGGCACCCGAGGCTAAATACCGTTCTATGGCAATGGTATCTTTTGGCTCCTTCATTTGATAATTTTCAATCTGAAATTGTTTTCCGTACATAGGGTGGTTAATATACTGTCCCTCCATGGAGAGGAGCTGACCCTCTTCCACAAAATTCAGAGTGCCTACACAAGTGATTTTCATTTCCATACACACTGCTGTCATAACTGTGTAGCCGTTTTCTCCATTGCGGAATACAATATTTTCCACATATCCCTCTATATTTTCCATGATATCTCCTGCAAAAGAAAGCCGTTTTCATCCGAAAACGGCTTAAAAATACTCTATATAACCATTCCATAAATGTAAATTTTATGCGGAATAATTACCTAATCTTCGTAACTATTCAGTACCTTCATAGTTACGAGCAAAGAACCATGCAAAATTGCCTAC
>CAMWHJ010000071.1 GCA_947174015.1 uncultured Lachnospiraceae bacterium
CTGCACAGACCGTAAGAAAAAGTGGATATAACAGGCAAAGAACCATTGCCGTAGACAATTTTGCATGGTTCTTTGCTTGTAACTATGAGGGTACTGAATAGTTACAATTTTCTTTTCATTTCAAACCTCATTTATTCCGACTTGCCTCAAAATCTCCGCCACATCCATGATATCCTTCTCATATGCCGCAACCGATGCCACTACTTTGATTCTACTGATCCTGTCCTAAACTGTACCCCCTGTCAAGGACATTTTTTAATTTGTTTTAGGGAACCCTTGTTCTGTTTTGCTTTCGTTAATAATTCCCTTTAATGGGTATATTATAAACTGTTACTATTTATGCTTCCTTCGCTTTCCCGACCGTACTGCCTTCCTGCACTGTTTGTAAATGTCCCGCAAAAATCTGATTTCCTTCTCCTCCACCTGTTTTTCCCCATAAGCAGCCGCCAATGCCATACGCACCACCAATTCAACTTTCCCGGAGGTAATATCCGGTGCCACTTTCTGAAGCCAATGGGAGAATTCCAAAGAAGTAGAACGAATCTCCTTCGGCATACCGGCACGCTGCAAAGTTTCATGAAGCATACAAAACAGTGACACCAGCCGCTCATTTGGCTCCTCTTTCTTATCATAACCTCTTCTTCTTCTCTCATAACGCACCCTGCGAATGAGCAATACCGACAAAATCACTCCAAACAACAGGAGAATCACTCCTCCCAGATACCAGCGGATTTTCGTATATTTCTGCTGCTCCTGCCGGATTTTTTCCTCTTCCTCTTCCGTAACCTCCTCCTCTGCTGCCTCACTGGCATCTGTCTGCTCCTCTGTCTGTTCCTGTTCCTCTTCCTGCTCCTCTTCGCCATAGATAGTTTGCAGCACTCCAATATTACCCGGTGTGGTCTCCACCGGCACCCATCCAATCCCCTCCATATAAATCTCTGCCCATGCATGAGAATTGTCCGACTGAAGAAGCGCTGTATAATTACCGGATACATCCATGGAAAAAATAGTTTCCGGTGCTGCATATCCGGTCACATATCTGGAGGGCACCCCAAACATGCGGAACATAATGACTGCTGCAGAAGCAAAATGAGCACTGTAACCCTCCTTGGACTCATAAAGAAAATACTGAATAAAATCTTTGTCCTTCGGAAGTCTCGGCACCTCAATATTGTATTCATAATTGCTTACCAGAAAAGTCGTCACATAACGGACAATCTTCTCTATGTCCTCCTGCCTGATATGTTCCTCCTCACACTGCTTCTTCAGCTCCTCAAAGCCCTCCGGCACAATCAGGTAATTCTGTTTCACATAAGCATAATACTCTGCCTCCACTCTGTCCAGTATTCCTTCCTCCTCACTGACACTGCGTCCCTGCATAGTTTCCACATAAAAGCCGAGCGGAAAATAGGAAAATTCGTCTTCCGCCTGAGTTTGACCCATCACACTGCCGTCTCCGTCTGCTATCTGATAATAGTCATTAAGATAACTGCAATAAGGAAGAAACGTATATTTGTCCCCTGCATTCACATTCTCCACAGACAAAATTCCCATAGCAGAACTTTCTCCTGTTTTATTTTCCTGATACATTTGCCGCAAAAATGGCAGATTCTGCACATAGATTCCTGCATTCCCCTTCGTATGCCAGTACACAGAAGCATTTTCAAAGCTCTTTTGAGAAGGTTCCGCCCAGCGATCCCTCTTATAAATGCTGCCCACATAGCCACGCAGATAAATGGTTTCCTTTGGCTCAATCGTGGACGTAACAATCAAATCATCCATATTGGTAAGAGAATAGCCTGCCACTTCACCAAGACCACCATCCTCCACACCGCCGCCCACGGTCTGAACCCGGAGATTCCACTTACCACTCGTAATAATCGGTAAATATTCCACCGCCACACTTACGACTCTCTTCTGCAGTGCTGCGCCCCACCTTTGCATGAGCGGAATTTTATTCGGAAGCAGGGGCATGAGCAAATAAAGGCTGATACATATTGATACAAGGACTACTCCACCCGAAATCAGAGCAGCTTTTTTCTGCACAGAGCAAAGACACTTCCTATTTCGTTCTTCCTCCACATCATCCAAATGACTTCGCTCATTGCGGTTTTTCAAGGCATACTCTTGTGCCATACATCCCACAAAATGTAAAATGATAAACAGCAAAGCCACACCATTTACATGCCTTCCCATCATGAGAACCATCATCAGCACCGGAAATTCAATTAAAAATATGGGCATCAAATCCGCCCTTACAATGGTGGCATAAGACAAAACCAAAATCAGTACAAAGATCACCAGAATAAAAAATACCGTCAGTTCTCTCTTACCCAGAATCTGCTCTTGTATCAGCACTTGGCTTTGATACCGAATATTAAAAGAAGAGAGCAAACCTCTGGCACAATCCAAAAAACCATTCTTAATAAATCCTCCATTGGTAAGCACAAATAAAAACACCACAAACACTCCGGCACCATATGTGTACTGCTTATATTTCTTTGGTATGCGAATCGAGAAAAACAATGCTGCAAACAGCGTTAAAATTCCCGTAAACACATACACTGCCCACACATACACCGGAAAATCAAAGGCAGAAAAAAAGCCAAGAACCAGCCCCTGGGTTCCCAGAATCAACAATGCAAAATCCGTCAGAAAGCAGAAAACTTCCGGCAGACTGCTGCACTCACGCTGTACCAGCTGCTGTTCCAGCGGCTGTATATCACTATTTGATTTCCGTGCCGTCCTCCCAGTAGACCTTCCCCTCGAGATCCATCCGGATGGTGTGGATTTTTTCTTCATTGATAACCTTCTCCTTAAAATATGTGGTATCAACCTTTCGATTACACACCACCATATTAATCAGTATCATCTGATATTCAATAAAATTCTCTTCCTCTTCAATAAACAGGGTAATGCTTTCATTTTCCCTGTTCCATAAAATGTAATGGGATACACCCCATCTTAAAATTTCCCAGGACAAAGAAGATGCCTTGTCTAAAAAGCTGTCAATCTCTTCCTTGGAATACGCTTTCTCCTTTTCCTTGTCAAAATCCAAGCGTATCATTACACCGCTTTCCGAAGTTTTCAGATACTCCCTCACCAACAGAATATCCATCTTCGCCGTCAGTTTCCAGTGAATCTGGCGCACATCATCTCCGTTTCGAAACTCCCGGATATCATAAGTTTCATACACATCCTCTCCATATTTTCCTGCAAAGTCTCCCGCCTCTGCCAAAGCATCCGCCATGGAGATATTGGTCCATGGCAGCACATACATTTCCTTTTGCACAGATTCGAAATCACAGACTGCACTAAATATGCCGAAATAGTCACTGACTGTCAGCCTTTCTAAATACAAAGTTACCACACTGCAGTGAAAGGTTTTCAAATATCCCTCCATGCAGATTTCTCCCTTTCTCTCCACCATACCATATACATGAAAATTCTTCCATTTTCCGGAATCTGCATCCATATATTTAATGCGGGCACAGATCTGGGTAACCGGAAGTTTTCCTGTATTTTTCACCAAAACGGGAATACGGATGGAGTCTCCGCGTGTAATGATATTCTCTGACAAATTAATCCGTCCGCTGATATGACGTTTCAGATACCATGTCTGTACTGCCAGAAACAGAAGCAAAACAACAGCAGTTCCCAAGGCAAGACTGGCATAGGCACTGTCAGACATCAAATAAGCAATCAACAAAATTCCCAAAAACAAAACATATACTACTTTATTTTTCATACTTATCTTCCGGTCTCGGCATTCGAATCCGATTTAATATTTCCTGAATTACCTGTCCTGTGCTAACCTGCTTCATTCTGGTCTGGTGAGCCATCATAATCCGGTGTCTTGCCACATCCGGAAACACATTGTAAACATCTTCCGGTATCACAAAACGCCTGCCTGCCACATAAGCGGCAGCCCTCGCCATCCTTGCCACTGCTATGGAACCGCGGGTAGATATTCCTAACTGAATCTGTTCATGATTTCTGGTAGCTTCTGACAATTCAATAATATAATCCATAATTCTGTCATGAATATATATGGATTTTACTTTCTCCTGCATTCTCATCAGCTCCTGCTCCGTAATCACCGGCTGAATCTCATCCAACAAACTTTTCCGTTCCCAGTCTCTCAAAATGCCTTTTTCATCCCTTTTCTCCAAATATCCCATAACAATACAGATGAGAAAGCGATCTAACTGGGATTCCGGCAGCATCTGAGTACCGGCAGCACCCACCGGATTCTCCGTGGCAATTACCACAAAAGGCTGCGGAACCTGTCTGGTGACACCATCCACAGTAACTGCGTACTCCTCCATAACCTCCAAAAGAGCCGACTGGGTTTTGGCAGAAGTACGGTTAATTTCATCTGCCAAAAACACATTACACATAACTGCTCCTTCATGATAGATAAAACTTTCTGTTTCCTTTTCATAAGAAGTAAAACCGGTGATATCGGAGGGCAGTACATCCGGTGTAAACTGCACACGATTCTGCTGCAGCCCCATTGCCTTTGCGAATGCCAAGGCAAGAGTGGTCTTTCCCACTCCCGGAATATCCTCTATCAAAACATGTCCCTGAGCCAACACTGCCATCATAACCTTCCGGATACACATATCCTTTCCCACAATGGCTTTCTTCACTTCATTCATAATCAAATCTATTTTTCGCTGCATTTTTCCTTCCTCTTTTTTCTGGCTTTTGCGGATTTTTGCAAACTTAAAATTCCACTAATACTAATATACAATAAAATCCCCAGTCCTACAAGGGTTCCGTACTTTTCCAGCAGAATTTGCGTTTCCGAATAGCGGATTCCTGCCACATCCAGCAGTTCATCGGGAACCGGCTGCAATTCCTGAATTTCACTATCCTTGCTCTCTGCCGCCTCTTTTCTATCCTCCTGCCTGCTCTGTGTTTCCTCAAGAGAACGCTCCGCCCGCACCAGGTATCTGTGGGTATTTTTTGTATAAGGATGGCAGGTAATCAAAGTCAGCAGATCCCTTCCTTCCTGTATGAGAATCTCATTGGTATCCGTTGGCAGAATAATCTGAATCTCTGATACCCGGTAAATTAAAACAGCAAAGGGTGTGGTTACCTGAATCTTGTCTCCTATCTGCAGCAGTTGAATATTGCGAAACATGGGAGTGGCGCCTCCGCCCCGGTGTGCTGCAATCACTGTATTGGTATTGTCGCCCCCCAATGGCATGGAGGTCTGTCCCAAAAGCACTGCTCCCTTTTTCATGTTTTCCTTTGTGGCTCCCAGATATACCGGCAGCTCCACCTCCATTCTGGGAATCCACAAAGTGGCTGCAATGTTCTCCTCAAAACCATATTC
The DNA here is from genome assembly GCA_947174015.1 of uncultured Lachnospiraceae bacterium. Taxonomy (GTDB): domain Bacteria; phylum Bacillota; class Clostridia; order Lachnospirales; family Lachnospiraceae; genus RUG11237. The sequence goes on from CAMWHJ010000071.1 coordinate 5,345, forward strand.
CGTCAAGTCAAAAATACTGTCTTCATAGGAAAAGGCATCCACAAGCTTCTCCTGCTTCTCTAAGTAAATCTGCTGATTATATGCCTGCTGCTGCTTGAAAAGCTGCTCCCAGAAAGCCGCAAATGTTTCCCTCTCCTGTTCTGTTGTAACATCACTCGGATGGCTTTGGGTATTTTTCGCAGACTCTTTTTGTTCTGCCATAAGAGCACTTCGATAACTTTCTGTGCTTTGTTCAAAATTTTTAATGCTTTGACTTCTCTCATATTTGCCATAAATAAGACTTGCCTGGGGATACATGCAGATGCATGCCCCCAGAACAATGATAAGTACTGATATCTTCCTCAATATGTTCCGTATCACTTTTTATTTCTCCTCTGTTCTCGCTTCACACTCCGCTTAATCAAAAGAATCATAATAAAAACTTCCAATCCCATCACCACAACTGCCGCCACCAGTAAAAGCGGCCATACATCAATAAATCTCTTCACCACCATACCGGTGCTGAAGCCCTGATAATTGTCATCTGTGATCTCTTCTTCTCCTGTATACGGAACACGTGTTCCACGAAGAATCAGACGGTGCGAATTGATGGCATAAGGAGTACATGTGACCAGAGAACAATAATCCTTCCCTTCTATAATTCTTAAATCACTGGTATCCGTAGGTTCGACTACCTTAATCTGATCCACCTGATATGCCAGTACCTCATCCAAAATGTGCAGATAAAACTTATCTCCCTTTTCCACCTTATCCAAATCCGTAAAAAGCACCGCATTTGGCATACCTCTGTGTCCGGTCAGCACACTGTGTGTGCTTTCTCCTCCCAAGGGAAAGGAGGATTGCTCAATATGACCTACCCCTTTCTCCAGAACCACCTCACTGGAACCATGATAAATGGGCAGATTTACATCAATCTTGGGAATCGTTATGTAACCCAAAGCACTTCCAATTCCCAGCATATCCAGATAACTGGTACCTTCCGTTTTCCAATCTCCGGTGGCATCCTGGATCACCACTGCTTTCAACTGGTCATTATAGGCGGCGGCTGCCTCTTTGATGGCATCAATTTCCTCCTGCTCCATATCCACGATCTCATCCCTGTATTCATTAATTACCTTTGTGGCATTGCGGCTATACAGAATATTGCTGTAAAAGGGATACATGGCAATCACAAGACCGGAAAGAATGATAATAATGGAACCGATTGTTTTTATTTTTTTCAAAAAGTATCCCTCTTTTCTATTCGAATTTGTAACAGTTCAGATCCAAGCAGATGGAACTGTTACTCCCATTCATGACAATAGAAAGTTCGCAGAGCGTACTTTCTATTGTTTCATAATGTGCCTTGAAATCCCAAGATTCCAAGGCACATATAGCATAACATATTTATGTGTTTTTATGCATTTTCTGCTTTCTTATTTCTTGTCCTGTGGAAGATGACAATTCCCACAATCATAATACCGCAGCCCACCAAGGTAAACAAGAAGCCGCCGGCACCACCGGTCGTCGGGAGGGTGAAGCCTTTGGAGTTTTTAATATTAACTTCTATGCTGTTTGTTGCTGTGGCATCATCTATACTTACTCCAGGTGTTACATAACTATTCTCTTCGTCCAGTGTCCCTTTTGTCGTTCTGCCTGCTGCGATTGCCGGTGTTACTGTTACTATGTTGTATGCAAACTCCAGCTCTACTTTTACAGGTTTTGACAACAAGTTATAACCAGCATTTGTTTCTGTTTCCACCAAATAATAAGTTCCATTTGCAAGTCCGGTTGTGCCGACTTCCCCATTACTATCTGTGGTCAATGTCTGAACTTTTTCCCAGCTTTTGGTACTATCCAGTCCCAATGCTTTGGCATCATCACCTGTTATGCTTCCGTCAGTGCCACTCGCAACTTCCCTATAAAGATCAAATTTAACACCCGCTAATTTTGCACTATTGTCCCCAGTTTTTAGAATATTTATTTTAAAGGAATACACTCTTGCACCACTATCTTCTATCACATAAGGGGTAGGAGTGGGAGTACCATAGTTCGGATTTCCGTCGTCTGTTCCTGTTGGTCTAATTTCGTTACTATAAAACAGTTCCACTTTATTGACATTTCCCCCTATATTATCGTCATCATTAGGATTAAGGATTGCTGTATTCTGTAAAACTGCTTTATATTCTATGAAAATCTGTTCACCTGCACTTTCCTTAATTCCATTTTCAGCACCGGTGGTAAAAGTAATGGTAAATCCGTTTGCAGGTGCACTTTCATTTAAGGTATATGTACTAGCTGCTATCTCCGTTGTACCATCCGCTTTATATACTTTTAATGTATTACTGGTATATTTAAGATTATTAGGAGTATCCTCTATCCTAAAGTCTCCTAAGTTCTCAACATTCTTAGGAACATCCACTGCAATTTGATATGTAACCGTATCACCAACCGTATAATCTCCAGTGTATGCCATAGGACTGGGAGTTGGATTTTTTATCTTTTTTTCCACATCCGGTTTCTCATTCGTTACTTCGATCTCTAGCGTTTCTTCGTTCGTCGTTGTTGTAGTCTGATATGTCGCTTGACCACTTGCATCCACCGTAAATTCATATCCAGTGGCACCATCTAAAATATATCCATAATTCGGACCAAGACCGGTTTCTACAAAACGGTATGTTCCCTGTGATAAACCGTTCACTTTAATGCAGCCATCATTGCCAGTAGTAAGTACACCAGTGCCTTCTTTATGACCGGCAGAATTTGTTACTTCAGGGTCTTTTAAAGGACCAATGGGGTCACCTTTATCATTATTATAAAGTGTCTGATAGGTTCCGTCATCTTTTTCTTTTTGAAGCACAAAGGTTACTCCTGTCAATGTATTAGTACCAGTCCCAAGTTTTTTTAATTCTATGTCACCACTATAAGTAGTCGCATTCTTTGGATATACATGAACATCATATAACCAGCCGCTGCCTGTTGATTTTGTCATGGGAATCGATACAAAAAATGGGGTTACCGGTGTGGTTACCTTATCCGGAGTTGTCGTTTCTATTACCAGATAGATACCTGCTTCCAAGTCCTCAAATTTTGTTTCACCCGAAGCATCTGTTTTTTGTTCTGTAATAGTAGCAAGAGTGCTAGCACCACTTTTCAGCTTCCACCTCTTTGTAGTGGCGTCCTGCTCACAATAGTCGTTTATGTCTGTTGGCAATGGTTCCGGAGTGATTCCGTTATAATAATTTGCTATCGCATTCTTGCCCACTATTTTATAGAGCGTAAATCCTGCACCTTCCAATGCCTTTGCCCCTTCTGGCACCGCCTGACCAGCTTCACCGGTTCCTGCAATGGGAGTCGGTGAGGGGTTAGGTGCATTGTATTCATACTTATGAATGGTGATACTACCTGTTTGGCTCGGATCCATCACTGGTGCGGTGCTGGTTGCTTTCACCGACACTCCCGGCAATGCTCCTACTGCCATAATCAGGCACATCAGCAAAGTGAGCATCACTTTGCCAAAAGGTTTCTTGTTGCTTGTTGCTGTTTTCTTCATCCTTTTTTCCTCCTTTTCCCGTAACAGAAAAACAAAAGTTTCCTGATTACATACATCAAGCACTTTGTGGGGGCTTGATGCACCTCAATCATTATGTACTACGCTTTTCCTATATAGAATATCTGTTAATCTTCTGCATTTTCTTGGATTGCCAATACATTCGGTCTTTTAAAACTCTAATTACCGTAATTATGGAATCTTCCACAACAAAGAAGATTAGATATGTACTATAAGGGTAATTGTTCAACAGATCTGTGCATTTACTGCACAGACCGTAAGAAACAGTGGATATTTTCATTATACAATATTTAATATCAGCATATCAACAGATTTTTATTAAATTCTTTTCAGATACTCTTGTTTTGTTACTGTTCACACTAGGACTTAACATTTACTGCTAAGTCCGTAAGAAAACGTATATTCAGCAAGTAAAAATCCATTTGCGAAGCAAATTTTGCATGGATTTTTACTCGTTACCAGAACGGAGTGAACAGTAACAAGTGATGGTTACGATTCACGGCTCAAGAGCCGCTCATAGCCACGCTTATGTGCTCATTCATGCAAGCATGATTCACACACAAAGCTGGCTATGGCTGAACTGTTACTACCTAAAGAGTTGCCCGATGCTTTCTTCTTGCACGACGCAGTCTGTTTTGATGGTACATATTCCAAAGGTAGAAAGTCTCTCCTAATATCACCAGAAGAATGCCGCTTATAATCATGATATATCTTCCCCTGCTTCCTGTATTGGGCAGTTCCAAAAGTCCCTGGTTGGAAATGAGAAGCTGCAAAGTTTTTCCGTCACTTTCCAGATAGTAAGACTTATCTTCTTCTACCACACACCCTTCCGAATGGTTGATGAGTATTTTCACCGGTTTTGCCAGCAGACTATAACCCTCCACCGTTTTCACTTCGGTAAGTTGGTAAGTTCCATCCGGCAGATTCACAAAAGTCAAAGTGCCTGATCCGTCTCCCGTGATTCCTGTTATGCTGCCGCTGTTTCCGTTAAAGGTGGGATCCGGCACAAGTTCACCACTTGCATTCTTTACGAAACGCACCAGTTCAAATTCCACCCCATCCATGGGTTTGCTGTTATTTTCATCTCCCGACACCTTGGTAATCTGAAGATTAGTGGCTGGATCGTACACATTTGTAATATTGTAATCTATGATTTCTGTTTCTGTTCCTGTTTCATCAGTCACCTTAGTACTATGAAGCATACCTCCGCTGGTAATATATCCGGAAGTATTTTCCTCATATGTCACACCATCTCCCGACAAAACTACATCTGTTGTCTGCTCATGCCCACTGTCTCCATTGGCAGTTACCACCTGCGTTTCCACAAAACGGTATTCATATTTTCTCCGTCTGCCCTTTTTACTTGCCAGATTGCTGCCTTCTTCTGTTCTTCCGGTAATCATACCATATAAGGGGAGACCCTCAACACTGTATTTCCAACCGTCTGTTGTGATTTTTACCTCTGTCTGATAAGACTTTATACCTTCGCTGCTGTTATAGTAGTAATTACGACATTCTGTGGAAGTACTTGAGGTTTTTCCTTTTTCCAGCTTTATTGTTATGGGAGTACTTCCATCCGGTGTAACATCTTCAAAAGTATATGTCACATCATCGTCACCTGTTCCCTTGATAAATCTCCTCTGCAGCTTCAAGGTTACGCTCTTCCCTTCTGGTGCTTTCTCCAACTTGGTATTTCCGTGTCGGCTGTCTTCTTCATCCACCAATTTCCACAGCTTCTCGCCGTTCATATTCGTCATATCTATTACCGGATTAATATCGTTCGTTATGATAACCTCTGCCTGCACATTTGCCTTAATGGTTCCCCGATAGCTCCCAGACTCTTCATCCCACGCTCCGGTGTTTGTTCCGTCTTCGCTGATTCCTTCCAGAACAAAATCATCTCTGACCAGTCCGGTACTCTCAAAATTCGCATCCACCTCCGTCTGTATTTCTCTGATCTGGTAGTCCGTTCCTGCCGGGATTCCGTCGATTACATATACGTCATTTTCCCCATCCAGATAAAGGTTTTCATTGAAGGTGATAGGTGTTTGTTCGATATACGCATCATCACCTTCCAATCCCAGAGCGGCTACATTGCTGAAACTGACTTGAATCACATAGGGTATTGTCACATCTGCCAAAGCATTCTGGTCAATCTGGCTGGAGTTTTTATTGGTAACTTTCTTTTTAATGGTAAGAGAACCTGTCTTTAGGGTATTGGTAAATTTTACGTCCAAATTATAAAACTTGGTCTCGTCTGTATCATCACCATATGTCTGAAAGAGCATCGTCGGGTCGGTCGGTTTTGGCACATGAGGCCTATTGTTAAATTCTCTTGCATCTCTTTCATCATTCACCGTAGTTCCCACACCGGATTTCTTCACCTTTCCGTTCTCCGATATACTCCATTGCACATCAAATACGTTTGTATTGCATTGCTCCCTTATGTATAAATAACTGTTTCTTCGGAACTGGTCGGCAAACAGCGTATTCCAATCATGCTGCAGATAAATTGTGCCATCGTCCACATGAAACTTTCTGTCTGTACCTGTCAAACCGTATTCTGCACCATTGATGAGTTCCAACTTTTGACTCTCTATCGAACCGTAAGCAGGAACCGCATTCTGATCCCTTGCAAATCCATCGATGGAGGTATAAACCGCCGGTGCATGAATAGAAATATTGTCCACATATACAGGCTTATTGTCCCAATAAGCGAACTGTATTCCCTTGATCTTGGAATAATTAAAATCACCGTCCAACATCGCCATTCGAGATATATATACACGCATGGTAACCCATTCTCCTGCATGTATGTTGCCATCTGTACCCGCATATACCGTGTCTTTCGTCCATCCCCCGATGCGCTTTCCATTATTGTCAATCAAAGCCAGGAACGGAGGACCGCCTCCAGTACTTGCATCCAGGTACGCATCGAATTCCACATAACCGCATTCCTTCATCCGTTCCACCGTTGCATCATCCAAGTTCAACTCATTGTTAATATAACCTATCACGATGGAGCGAGAATCTGCCACACCTGTTCCTGCCTTGTAATCCACCGTCCCCTGACAAGTATACTTTAGCACATAGTCATGACCCTCCCCGGGAATACCATCATGGATTTTTTCACCTTTTGCCGGACTGTTATTATAATTCCAAATATTGCTGCTTTGTGTAATGTTATCAAGCTCATGCCTAATGGGGTCATTCTTCATCTCCGGATCAACAGCCTCTCCACTGGTTGCCAAATTCTTAATCGTAATGGGAAAAGCTACCTTTTGTATGCTAACATCTGTTCCATTCAGCTTTTTCACAGCGTTTGCGAACTTCTCATTAACCACACTTTTTCCGTCTTTCGTTGGGATGACTACCTCTTTTTCCACACTGAGCTTGTTGCTTTGGGGAAAGTTGAAAGTTATCTTCATGTTCGATTCCCACAAACCTCGTTCCATATAGAACAAAGACAGAGTATGCCGGTCGGTGGAATTGAGGCGTTCAAAGGATGTGGTGCCATCAAACCACTCTGGGTTATTGTTTGCACCCCGTCGCATACCTTTCGTTTTTGCCTGACAGGTAGCAAAATTAATATTTCCATTCACAGCTCCATGATCACCACCGATATCAAGAACAAGCTTTCCGTCAATAAAAATCCATATATCATCATCTCCAAGGAAGTCAAAGGTAATATCCTGGTATGTATCTATATCCGTTTGCACTTTTCCATCTGCCGTCATGTAAAAAGGAATATCGATTCTGGCACCGAAACCATAATTCAGTTTGATGGGATCTCCCGATTCTGTCTTGTCATTAAACGGAAAGAAATTGGAATTCGCAGTGGAGTTGTAAGCGTCATGTCCATGTACACTATTGCCGCTTCCCACTCTGTCAAGAAAGTATGCTCCATCTTCGGTCTGTTTCATGCGAAGTGTCTGGTTAGCATTATAACTGTCAAATTCCCAATAGTTATCACTGTTTTTAATAAATGGAAACGATACGTTTTCAAATACATATCCAATGTTATCATTTAAGGAATTATTACCTCTTAGAAAATCGGTATTAAAATAAGGCACTTCTATATTATCTGTTCCCATCACCAGTTTATTCCCCACAAGGTTGTCATTCACCAGATTGAGACGGGCACCTCCATTATTGTTCCCTCCATTGTTATTGTCGTATTTAAAGTTCAAAAAACTTTGGTTTGTTCCATTAAATTCTCCAAAGTACAGCGGTGACTGCCACCCACTGGTGGCAAGGGATGTCCCCTGAAAGTATGCTGCCACAGCAGAATTGAATTTCTGGGACTGCTGTTTATTGTCACTGTAACTGCCTCCCATGCCTCCGCTTAATTCCTTACGGTTTTTTCCCTCCAATGCATAATCAGAATAGTAATCATAAAAAGTAGCGTTTACATATAAAGTTCCTTTCTCTTTTGTAAACTCTCCCACCGGAATATCCAGACTCATATCAGAAACACTCTCTATTGCCTGTAAGGTTAAAGTTCTTCTGATGTTTTCGCCATTCCAGCCTCCCACCCTGGCCACCAGCATTCCACCATTCCCGGCAAGTGCCTCTTGTATTTCCAGAGCAGTGAGAATCTCTGTCTTGTTGCCCTCCATAGTGGTGTCTTTTTCTTCCACATAAAAACCATCATAATCTGAAGACTCCAAATCAAAAATTATATTATTTTCAGGATAAATTGCAGCAGTAGAAACCCATTGTCCATTTTTGGTGTAATGTACGGAAATTCCACCGGTAAAATCGTGTCCAATATTAATAAGGACACCCTAACTTACATCACGGCTGGTAGTAGCATTTTTCCATCCGCCCACAGTGATAACCAGACTATTTCCATAAATTTGTTTTTTCAACTGCAATTCTGCTTTATCAATGATGATTGTATTATTTCCTACCTGACCGTCTCCTTTTTTCGTAATAAAGAAACTATCATAGGAAGTGCTGTCTAAATCAAAGACAAAAGTGCCTATACCGGCAGTTCCAATGGCAATATACTCACCAATCGTTTGTCCGTCCTTACACAAGGCAATCTCTGCACCTTGGGCATCGAAATCATGAGCAACCCGTATCGTCATCTTCCCACCGGATACCGTTTCATCCGATATTGCCATAGCTTGGATTTCCGGCTCTTCTACATCACTTTCCTCTTCCTCGTCTTTTTCTCCATCTTCTCCTTGGGATTCTTTCGGAACCCCGGTAGTTTCCGTAATCTTGGCCCCTTGTGTCATCTTTGGCTCCTGCGTAATTTTTGCCTGTTGTGTCATCTCCGGAATCCGGGTACTATCTGGTGATTGCGTAATCTCTGAACCTTGGGAAATCTCTACCGGCTTTGTAACTTCGGAATCTTGTGCGTTCTCTGAATCTTGTGTGAATTCTGATTCCGGTGTGACTTCTGAGCCTTGAACACCCTCTGGTTCCGGTGTGACTTCTGAGCCTTGAATGCCCTCCGGTTCCGGTGTGACTTCTGAGCCTTGAATGCCCTCTGGTTCCGGCATAATCTCTGAGTCTTGAACACCCTCTGTTCCTTGTGTCGTCTCCAACCCTTGTGAAGCATCAGAACCCTGTGTCGTTTCTGACTCCTGCGCACCCTCTGTTTCCTGTGCCATTTCTGATTCTTGTGCCGTCTCCGACCCTTGTGTCGTTTCTGATTCTGGTGTAATATTTGTTCCTTGCATGGTCTCTGGTTCTTGCAGCGCCTCTGACTCTTGGATTGATGCTCTGGAAATTTTCAGTTCCTGTTCATCTAAGCGTTGTACAAAACTAACCAATAGAAATATTATTGTGAATACCGCCAGTATCCTGCTGATTTTTCTCATTTTTTCCATATCCCTCATATCCTATCCACATTAATTTTAGCTAATTTGTATTCGTCTGTGCTTTCACAGTCCCCTGCTGAATAATTAGATTAAATCTTTTGAATTGATTTATTTCTTCCCCTTTTTGCAAATTCTATTTTTCTTATCATTGTTCCGAAAGATTCTCTATCGGATTCTGAATACTATTATACCACAAATGTACCAATAAAGTAAATATATCGACAAAAAATTTGTATTTTTTACCTAAAATACCATATCGAAAAGCTTTTTGGATAACAGAAACTTCCTAATCGTATCTAAATATATAAAAAGCACACTTTGCGAACTTTCTATTTTCATGAATTAGAAAAGCCTACAACTGTGTTGTAAGCTTTTCTTTCTAGAACTTAATCTTGCTGGTTTTTAACATTTCTTTTTCATTTGGTCTTTGGTAATTTCATATCCCATTACCGAAAAGACAGGCTTGTATGATATTGTAATGATTATAACACTATCAATCTATAAATGCAATAAAGAATTGCTACGCAATGCCACTCTTGATGAAACACTCAACTTGCATGGGTATTTTGTAACTTTTCACTATGTTCCGACACCACTTGCTTTAATAATTCAATATCTGCAAAAGCTACTCCCATTTTGTCAGCATAGTTTTTATAACGTCCATATGTATCAGTGTAACAGGTTTCAATAGTATTCAATCGTGAAATCACAATATTTTCCAGTGTTAAATTGATTCTGGTTACATCATTTTTCAAAAATTGCACGTCCACTTTCACAGCTTGCATTTCACCTTTCATAACTTGTATCTCAACTTTCAGTACTTCTACATCTTCTTTCAGTACCTCTACATCC
>CAMWHJ010000072.1 GCA_947174015.1 uncultured Lachnospiraceae bacterium
ATATCCACTTTTTCTTACGGTCTGTGCAGTAAATGCACAGACCTACGGAACAGTTGCATCTTTTCTTAGAAACATTTGCTGACAGTTCTGTGATTTTACGGCTGCACTTCTTTCTGAATAATCCTTGTCATTTCCGGATTTACTCTATGGCTCTCCACAATCAGTTCTCCAATGGATTCTGCTTGTATCATGCCGCTGGAAGGGTTCTTCACACTATTGACTTTACTGCTGATATCTGCATCCACTGTGGAATATTCAAAAGCAAGAGTCGTATTTAACAGTTTACAGTTTTTCATAACCAAATTATCAATGTAACACAAGCCCTGCAAACTTTCGATGGTACAATTGATAAAGGTAAGGTTTTTGGCATTCCAGCCTAAATATTCTCCTGATATAAAGGAATCATAAACCGTTACATTTTCACTGTTCCAAAAGGCATCTTTGGACAGTAGCTTACCTCTATGAAGTTCCATATTTTTTACACCGTCAAAGGAGTAATTTCCTACCAACTGAAAATCGGAAATTTTCATATCCTCACAGTTCATGGCAAAATAATCACCCTTTGCCATCACCTGCTCCATGATAACATTTTTACAGTGCCACAAAGTTTCTTCTGCACAGGGCAGAGATACTTCTTTTAAGGTCACTTCACTGCATCTTCTAAAATTTTTTGGTGCTTCTATCAGGGTACGCTCTATTTGAACATTATCCGTATACCATACGCCGGCTCGTGCCATTTCAAGCCAGGCACAGTCTTCTGCTTTAATATTTTTGCAGTACCAGAGAGGATATTTCCACTGAAAGCTGCAATTTTTTAAGGTAATATCATGACTTTCTTTCAAAGGAGATTCTCCATCATAAAATATACTGTCTTCTATATGCAGATATTCACTGGCAAACAATGCCCGTTCACCGGTGAAAGATTCTTGTTTTCTTTCTTTCCATGTACTCATAGCTCTATTCCTTTCTTAATAACTGTTCCGTCGTTTACGGTTACATGCAAAATCTCCCAAAAATAGCCCTTGTGGTATTGCACCGTTCCCACAGAACCATTACGTTTATCCTATTATTTTTTCTATAAATCTAAATAAATCTTTCTTAAGAATTGCAAGTAACATTTTTATATTCCCATGGAATTATAGCACTATTCTTATGGAATTTCCATACATGATTTTTTCAAAACATTGTTGTGTAAACCTTTGTAAACATGTATAATGTAAATGAAATCTTTGCAAACCAATTACACTAACTTATTGAAACGCAAAATCAGGAGTTAAGGAGGTCTGAAACTATGGAAAAGTGGGGAAAAGTAGATAAAGGTTTTGAATTATGCTATTACAATCTGAGTTATCGCCGAAAATTCATCCGAACACTGTGGCTGATACCATGGGTTTTGCTTGCTCCTATCCTCGTATATATTTGGATGGATTCACTGATTATTTCCATTGCTCTGGCAGTTGTACTTGTTGTGATTGAAATAATACAGGCAACCTACAACTATCGCAAATGGAAAGCCTAACCCTCGGTTTAATAATTTCTCGATTGTAGGGAAACACAAAAATCGGAATTTACTGTCGGTTGTCAATCCTTCTGAAAATGGTCATTCTGTTTACTATTCTCGTGGGATTGATTTTAAAGAGATGAATAAATGATTAGCTGTCCCAACCGGTATAAGAGGGTTAAAAAAGGTAATGAACATGGAGAAGTATTTTTATGACACATATCACATAAAAAAGACGATGGTTTCAGAGCGAGAAGTTTATATTATTCCAGAGGAATATCTTAAATATGAATGGAAAATGATAATCAGATGCATTGGATGGAACGAAGAACGGATTCAACATAGTTACATTGACATAATAGAACAGTTTGAGAATGCTCCATTATCTCTGGGAGTTGTATATATAGAAAAATATAAAAAACCTTATAACTTTATGCCATCATTGTGTTTTTATAAAGATGGAGCGTATCATTTAGTTGCATATAAACAGGAATGGTTTTGCCAGAATTGTATGTACAAAACACCACGTCAATTTCATGGCATTACAAATGTTTTAATGCCATTATTTGAGCATGAAACGGATTGTTACCCACCAGAACAGAAATATCCATCAATTCCTGCTTTTTTTCAAAAAAAGAAATGTCCTTATTGTGGATATACAATTCATCAACATCTATTTTGTCTGGATGATTATTTTTGAGATAAATTCCGGTTTATCAAGCTGAAAAATCGGTGTTTGTTTAGAAATTTGCTTACAACAAAATTTTGCGCAAAACAGTAAATTTTTGGTGCGGTTTATCCGGGTTAGGAGCTGTCACATGAATTTGAAACAAAAAGCAAAACGGTTGAAAGAGGATATTCCTACAGTCTTTATTGCACTGAAGCATAAAGATACGCCCATCATTGCAAAAATAATTGCAGCGATTACAGTTGGCTATGCATTATCACCTGTCGATTTAATTCCCGATTTCATACCTGTGTTAGGGTACTTGGATGATGTTATTTTACTTCCTGCTTTTATAGCATTAGCAATAAAGCTGATTCCGCATGATATTTTTGAACAATGCAGAAAAGAAAGTGAAAATATGTGGACAAACGGGAAGCCCCAAAAATGGTATTATGCACTGCCAATTGTGTTAATTTGGCTACTTATTATATGGCTGATTGTTAAAGGAATATGGTTTTAGGGACGTTATAAAAGTTCCAGCTTGTAGAGAAAAAGAAAAATGGGAATTTTGAGGTGACAAAAAATGATTGAGATTCATAGAATTAAATGTGGAAACGGCAACTGCTATGTTATCGAAAACGGAACAAACGCAATACTGGTGGATACAGGGAAAAAAGAATATATAAATCGAGTTTTGAAGGCTTGCAATCCATATTCCGTCAAGCTAATCATTTTGACTCATGCACATTTTGACCATGCGGAAAATGCGGCTCAACTTTCCGAAGTGTTGAATGCTCCGATTGGAATGAATGAAAATGATTGTGATTTGATTGAATCAAATACCAATCAGGAGCTTTTTTCCGAGACTTTTCTGGGGAAAATTGTATTATCCGCTTCACTTAAAGGTTTTTCAATGCGTCCCATGCCTAAATTTCAACCGAATATTCTGCTGAAAGACAAAGATAACCTATCCGATTACGGTATCAATGCAAGTATTGTTTCGCTTCCGGGACATACCAACGGTTCAATAGGAGTTGATGTAGATAATAAATATTTGATTGTGGGCGACGCATTGATGAATATGTTTTATCCAACTGTGTCAATGCTGTTTCATAGTAAAAAAGAGATGTTGACAAGTGCAAGGAAAATCAGCAATATTGGAAAAAGAATAATCTATTTTGGTCACGGTAAACCAATACCTAACAAATGCTGGGTAAAATAACTTTTGATTTTTGCAAAATTACCCATATCAATAACATCTTTATTTCATATGGATATGTTATTTGCGAAAGAGATTGGTAGTACCTATTGTGAAAGGGGTGGAAAATGGAAGTATCTTTGACCATAAATTATATCATATCAACCGATAAGGATAATTTCTGGAATTCTGAAAATGGCAGGCTGTTGGATGAAATTGACTCCCGGCTTGATGAAATCTTCCCACAAGAGCTTGCATTGCCGAATGTAACGTCTGCACAATTTAACCGCAGGTCTTATATTCCTCTTAGGGAGGGAAAAAATGCAGTCAAATGTGTTGTATGCAATAACTGGTGCTGCATACCAAAGGAAGAATATAAGGCAGAGGGACTATCCCATTGCAGAATAGTAAATGGAGCTCCTTTCTGTGAGAGTTGTTTCTGGGAATTGAAAGAGGAAATTGCGGATGGAAGTTTTTTTGAGAAATAAAACCATCCTGAGAAGTAATCTAACATCCCATGATATGGTTTCGGATGGCATGCCTGCTATGAAGAAAACACTTATATTTGCTGATTTATATGGTAATATTTTGTATACTGAAAAAGGAGGACAAGTCATGAAATACAATTTTTACGGTGGGAATACAGTCTCCTGTACTCCCATCAAAGACACATACAAAAACATCCACTCTCCCCAGGCTCTGTACGATTTGTTGTGTGACATATGGTGTGTGGATACCTGTGCACCACGACTGCGACAGGAATGGACACCTGAGAATAAAACCAAAGGACAATGTTCTATTACTGCCTTTCTGGCACAGGATATTTTTGGCGGAAAAGTTTTTGGAATCCCTTTGGGAGGGGAAGCTATTCATTGTTATAATGTGGTGGGGGAGCAAATCTTTGATCTTACCAGTGAACAGTTTGGCGAAAAAGCATCCGAATTACAATATAAAGATAATCCAGAGCAATTTCGGGAAATTCATTTTGCAAAGGAAGAGAAAAAGCTGCGTTATGAATACTTAAAGAAAACTCTGGAAGAATATTTGAAAAAATAAAGAGGACTGTAAAGACACACAACAGTTGCGAAATAAAGATAATATGGAGGATACTCATTTATGAATCAAAACCATTTGGAAAAATTCTTGCCTGACTTAGCAGAGTTTCGTGAAAAGCTCATGGCATTTGAACAAAAAGATTTAACCGTTGCACAGTATAAGTCATTTTCCGGCGGATTTGGAAGTTATGCCCAGCGTGGTGGAGAACGCCATATGCTGCGCCTTCGCCTTCCGGGTGGTGTTATTTCCAAGGAAAATCTTGCTTTTATTGTAGATGCCTGTGAAAAATACCAGATTGATTTGATTAAATTTACTACCTGTCAGTCGATTCAGCTTCACAATTTGAACGCAACGGATTTGACAGAATTGATTGAAGAAGCTTGGAATGCCGGAATGATTTCCAGAGGCGGCGGCGGAGACTTTCCCCGCAATGTGATGGCGACACCGCTTTCCGGTGTCCGTGATGGTGAACCCTTCGATGTACAGCCCTATGCCAAGGCAGCAGGACAATACCTGATGAATTTTATTCAAGCAGTAAAGTTTCCCCGCAAGCTTAAGGTATGCTTCAGCAACAGCACTGAAAATGAGGTACATGCCACTTTTCGTGATTTGGGCTTTGTGGCAAATCCGGATCATACTTTCACTGTCTATGCCGCAGGCGGTTTGGGAAATAACCCAAGCCTTGGTGTAAAGATGGCAGAACAAGTGGAACCATCCAAGATTTTGTATTATATCAAAGCAATGGTGGATACTTTTGTCGCCCATGGAAATTATGAAAACCGCGGTCGCTCCAGAACGCGTTATTTGAAGGATACACTGGGTGTGGAGGGGCTTCAAAAAGCATATCAGGAAATGCTTGTTAAGGCTATGGAAGAGAATCAATTAGATTTAACACTAGAAGACACTGTCATTACCAAAACGGAGGATGGTGTGCGTGTCAGCCACCCCCGTATCACTGCCCAAAAGCAGAACGGTTTATATGCCCTGTACTATCACCCCATTGCCGGACAGCCCACCAGTGAGAAACTTTCAGAAATCTCCAAGGCGATTGCAGATATGGATGATGTGGAACTTCGGCTGACTCCGGATTCCGGTGTGTATATCATTAACCTCACTGGAAGTGAGGCAGAAAAGCTCCTTGCAATTACCGAGGATGGGGCAAACTCTTTATTTGAAACCTCCATCTGCTGCATTGGTGCCTCCATATGTCAGGTTGGATTGGGCAACTCTCCTGCTCTGTTACAGTCCTGTATAGAGGCTGTGAGAAAGGAAAACTTTGCCAACGGCGTTCTTCCCCGTATCAAGATTTCCGGCTGTCCTTCTTCCTGTGGTGCTCATCAGGTGGGAACCATTGGTTTTCGGGGTGCCATGAAACAGACACCTGATGGACCAAAGCCTGCTTTCGCCATTTTTGTGGGTGGAAACCAGAAACAGAATTGTGAAAAACTGGCGGATATGGGCAAATCCATTACTGTGGATGAAATTCCAAAATTTCTGGTGGAATTGGGCAAAATGATTTCTGCCGAAAATACTACTTATGACAAGTGGATTCTGGAAAATGAAAATAATCTTATGAGTTTAATTGAGAAATATACTGCATAGTATTTTAAAAAGCCGGAAGGTAGTTCATTATTACTAATCACCTTCCGGCTTTTGGCATTGTGCCCTTAAAATTGCTCTCTGCAATGAATACCGGCAGGCATACTGTCTATACACCTTCCCAGTGCAATGTACTGCCTTCGTTATTCTTTTCCACCACCAGTTGTTCCTCTATCTGATTTTTCAGTTCCGAAACATGAGAAATAATTCCAATCAACCGCTGCCCCCCTGCCAGCTCCTTTAATATGCGTACTGCCTGATTTCTGGAATGCTCATCCAGTGAACCAAAACCCTCATCAATAAACATCATATCCAGATGAATGGCACTGCTGGCATTTTCTATCATATCAGCCATACCAAGTGCCACCGACAATGCCGCCATAAAAGATTCCCCACCAGACAGTGTCTTAATATCCCGGCTGCTGTCAGTAATCAGGGAATGCACCATCAAATCTAAGCCCTCATTGCTGGCCTTTCCTGTTTGTTCTATTTCTTTCATGGTAAGCTCAAACTGTCCGGCAGACATCACATAAAATCTTTTGTTGGCACTTTGCAGCACCTTCTGCAAATAATATCGCTGGACAAAAGTCTCAAGATCCATCTTGCTGGCACCCTTTACCTGCCCACTTGCCACCTGATACAGCCGCTCATAGCGACTGTATTCCTGTTGCAGCGTAGTGCGGAACTTCTGCTTACTCTGGAGATTTTTTAACACTTCCTCATTGTTCTTTAATTCTCCCCAAAGACTAGTTGACAGATTCTGCAGTCTGCTCCGTTTTTCTTCTGCTTCTCTCCACGCCTGCTGCAGCTTGCCAATATCAGGTTTCGGCTGATCTTTGATGGTGATTTTTGTTCGCTCAATTACCTTCTCTGCCTCCTGCCATTTTTGATAAAACTCTTCTATGCTCTTCTGCTCTGCTTCCAGTTTCTCTTTGGTTAAGTCTTTTGTCAAAACAGACAACTCCTCCTGAGTCATATTTTGTTCTGTTAAAGCAGCTTTGAAATCTTCTTCCTTTTCTTTTAAGGTTTCTTCTTCTGTCCGTTTGCTTTTTTCCAAGGCATCTATGCTGGCTGTCTGTTGATGGAGTATTTTCTTTGTTTTATCCAGTTCCTGTTCTAAGCCTTCTTTTTCCTTTTTCTGCATTTTATAAGAAGATTCTGCTTGTGCCAACGCATTCTGAGCTTCTATTGGACTTTTAAATCTTATCTGTTTTTTCAGTTGGGTCACAGAAGATTGTAAAGAAGCCAGTTCCTTTTGTTCCTGCTCCAACGACTGGGCATTTTCTTCCTTTTGTGCGATATAGATTTCTACCTGCTGCTCCTGCTTTTGGATGATATCCTCCAACTGTCTCAGTCTGTTTACCTGCTTGAAAAGTTGGGTTTGCTGAATTTGCAGTTGTTCCTTTTTGTTGGTCTGTATCTGGACTTCCTTTTCAAAGCTCTGGGATAATTTTTCCAAAGACTGCTGTCTTTTGGACATGGTATCCATCCACGATGTATCTGTGTCATTCTCCCTCTCATGGAAAACATCTTCCGGCAAAGTATCTTCTGACATCATTTCTCTGCCCTTCTGCCACAACTGTCGTTGTACTTCCTCCAAAGATGCCTGCCGTTTCTGTGCTTTGGCAGCCGCCTTACTCTGTCGCTGATTTTCCACTTTCAGTATTTCCTCTGCCTCATGTACCTGTGCCTCAGTGATAAGTTCGCCAAAATGCCGGTGCACTGGTGCCGGGTGTTCCAGGCTGCCGCATACCGGGCAGGGCATATTTGGCTGTAAATTCAGTGCCAGCACACCTGCCTGATTGTCTAAAAACAAACGGTTTAACCGGCGATAACTATCCTCTGCCTTCCTCTGTTCTTCACTTATTTTCAAATATTCCCGCTGTGCCTTCTCATAGGCAGTCTGCTGCTTTTGGCAGCGGTCTTTCTCTTGCTGCCATTGTGTAAGTTCCTGAAGCCTGTCTTCTGCCTTTTCTAATTGATTGTTCACTTCACTTAAGTTTACCGGACTGTTCTTACATTCCTCCTTTTCTTTCTTAGCCGCAGACAGTTGATTTTGCAGCTCTAAAAGCTCCTTTATCGTCTTTGTTTGTTTTTCCTCCGCCTTTTCTATCTCCTTGGCAAGTCTGCTGACTTTTTTGTTATTCTTCTCAAGTTCATCAAAGGCTTTTAAGGCGGTATCTGTCTGTTCTTTTGTTTTCACATATTGTTGATACGTTTTCTCGTATTGAGGGATAAGGTCTGCCAACTTTTCCTGCAGCTCACTCTCTTTTTTCTCCAATGAGGGCAGTTCTGCTCTCTGACTGGCGGCTTTTCCTTGAAAGTTTGCAATTCTCCTACGGCTGCCCTCCACCTCGTTTTCGAGAGGCAGTATATGAAATCCCTGACTTTGCCGTTTCTGCCGTTCTCTTCGAAGGTTCATTTCTACCTCTTGGCTTCTGCAAAACTTTTGGATTTTTATGGCTGCTTCCTGTTCTTCATAGGCCTTTTGAATAAATTCTCCTGTGTCACACATTGTCTGCAAGGTTCTGCTGGCTTCCTCTGCCTGCACGGATTCCTCCTGCACTTTTAAAGCAATGGTCTTTTGCTGACTGCAATATTCCTCCAAATGAAACAAGAAATCTTCTAATCCGCCCAAAGATTTTATCAGGCTTGTACGCAATTCCTGACACCGCTGATTTTCCTCATATAAATGATGTATTTTCTTTGCAAACATCTGGGCGGCTTCTTCGTACACCTCCTGTGACAATCCCTTGAAATGTTCCACCTCTGTACGGCATTGTGTCCGCACCACTTCCAGTTCCTTTTGCTTTTTTGTTTTTTCCTCCATTAACCGCTGCTTAATGTCATTATAAATTTCTGTGTGAAACAGCCTTCGAAAAATCTCCACTTTACTCTTGGTATTTGCCCGAAGCAAATCCATAAATTCCCCCTGTGCAATCATGGCAACCTGCATAAACTGCTGCTTGCTCAGTCCCACCAGTTCTTCGATTTTTCTCTGTACATCCCGTTCCATATAGCTACTGCCGTCTGGAAGAGTCAGCTCGATTTTCCCCTCTTCCATCACAGTATCATTTCCATTTTTTAATTTTCTCTTTGCCTTTCGATAATGTTTGGGAATCCGGGTGATGGTGTACACATCTCTCCCCTCTGCAAAGGAAAAGCATACCTTAGGAATTTTGTCCAACTCAGCAAACTGGCTTTGCAGCTCTGTTCCTTCCTTACTGTTCCGATTACCACTGCCCTCTCCGTACAGGGCAAATACCATGGCATCAAAAATCGTAGATTTTCCGGAACCGGTATTTCCAGATATCAGGAAAAGGTTTTGGGTTGGTTTTTGAAAATCCACCACTTGTTTTTTGGCATAGGAGCCAAATGCCTCCATCTCCAATATCAATGGTCGCATAACTACACCTCCTCCTTCACCTCATTGATAATATCTTGCAGAATTTCTTTTTCCTCTTGGGTAATATCCGGATAAAACTCACAAAACATCTGGAACGGATTCACTTCCTCCAACTTTAACTGCTCTGCTGTCTGATAATTTATCTGAATACCTTTGCTTCTATGGATTTCCATCAGATGGGGAAATGCTTCCCTAAGTTTCACCTGCATATCCAGCGTGTCCAAATCTTCCTCATCAGTAAGTACCACACTGACATAATCATCACTTGCCTGCATAAGCACCTGAAAAAGTTTTCCCTCTATCTTTCGGGCCTGTCTCAAAGGTGTCAGAGGTATTTTCTCTATTTGCAATTCACTTCCCTTTTCTCCCAAAGTAATTAGCAGCATGCCCTTTTCCTGCCCGGCCTCATCCAAAGCATACGGTAAAGGTGTACCGCAATACCGCAAATGTTCTGCCCCTGCCCGCATAGGTGTATGGATATGTCCCAATGCTGCATAATCAAAATCCAGAATCAATTCTGAGGACACCGCATCCACATTTCCCACCGTAAGAATTTCTGATTGGCTGCGTTGTACTTGACTGTTTCCTGTCACATAAAATTGATGGCTGACTAATACATTTCTCTGACTCCTGTCTATCTCTTCCCGTTCCAATAATATTCTTACCGCATCCTCATAGGTGACAGCCTCTTTGGGCATTAGAGAACGGACAAAAAATGGCTTTACAAAAGGCAGCAGATAAAAATTCACCACTCCAAAGGAATCTGTTAAAACTACTTTCTTTAAAAATTCCCCCTCCGTGGGCACCAGTCCCGCCAGATACAAATTTTGGCGGCATAGTATACTGCTGTAACAATCAATTCGCTCTGGTGAATCATGGTTGCCACTGATGATGAGAATTGTCATCTGAGGACAGCGTTCTGTCAACTCTGTGACAAAACCGTCAAACAAATGGACTGCCTCTGCGGAGGGTATTGCTTTGTCGTAGATATCTCCGGCAATAATCATCACATCCGGCTTTTGTTCCTGTGCTTTTTCTGCCACTTGTTTTAGGATGTATTCCTGATCTTCTTTTAAATCATAATTTTTCAACCGTAGACCTAAGTGGAGGTCTGAGGTGTGTAATATTCGCATGGTTGTGATTTTCCCCCTGATACATTCATTTATACGGATAACATTTCACTTAACTTTTGATTCATGATATGGCAGGCGAAGCAGAACCATCTGCTGCCTATATCTTAGGTTCTTCCTAATCATATGCAGTTCAAATTATCGGATATAGTAAAAAGTACCTACATAAAATTATATAGGTACTTCGTAACTATTCAGTACCTTCATAGTTACGAGCAAAGAACCATGCAAAATTGCCTGCGGCAATGGTTCTTTGCCTGTTATATACACTTTTTCTTACAATCTGTGCAGTAAATACACAGACCTACTGCAGTTATGGTACTTCTAAGTAATGTTTCGCAGTAAATGCAGGTATCTTACTCTCTGGTATCTTTTGATACTCTGTGCAGCAGCAAATTTCCCACAATTACCAAAACTAAAATAAAAATAAGCAGAATTCCCCAAACCTGTAATAAATGTTCTTTGGTTGCCTCAAACTGTCCTTCAAACTCATGAGGTACACTGGGCACTTCTAATTGAATCTTTAACTGTAAGTCATTGAGACGGGCAATACTTCCCAATGCTTCCATCCCCCAGCGACTTACCATAATATAAGAAATCGAATTTGCCAAACCTTCCATAGCAAATAAAATCCCTGAAAAAATCAGTTGTACAATCAAAATATATGGTGCCAATACATTGGCAGCTTCTTCCTTTTTCACCATACAGGAAATCATTAATCCCAACATATCTGCTGCATACATTAATAACAAAATGCTTATAAAAAATTCTGGCAGCGGACTCTGAAAAATGATCCCCTCCTTGGGAAGCTCATTGTCATAAATCACAGAGATACCAATATAACTCAGTGTCAAAATCACACTCTGCAACACACATAAAACAAATTGCAAAATTGCTCTGGAAGCCGTATAGCACCTTAATCTCGCTCCTGCAACATAGTTTCGCTTAATATTCTTTCTATCCTTTACAATAATCTGGATAGAATTAAACAAACCGCCCCAGATAGCTGCACTCACCACCACAAAGCTTCCTGACTTCGTTCCATCATAATGTACAAACATATTTTCTCCGGCAATCCAAATCACAATGATTGCTGCCAATACCGGAAACATAAGGGAGACAAATAAGTTTTTCTTATCTCCCATCATGATTTGAAAATATTCAATGGTAAATTCCTGCCACTGTTTCATGGCACTGATCTTTTTTTGTTCCATACTTATTCTTCTCCTTCGTAGATATACTTTTCCGGATTTTGTGCCATTAGCTGATATACATCTTTAATTTCTACCCCAAAGTGCCTCTTAGCCTCTTTTGGTGTACCCACAAATGCCAGTCTTCCCACATCATCCACTTTGTTCATAATAATTACCCTATCAAATAACTCAATATCTGACACATCATGAATAATAGCCAGAATGCTTTTTCCATCCTCATGTGCCAACTTTCTTAATGTTTCAAACAATTTTTTCTTGTTTCCCGGATCCAAACCTGCATCCGGCTCGTCCAAACATAACAACTGACGGTCTGCCACCAATTCAATTCCAATATTCACACGTCTTCTCTCCCCGCCGCTGCACTTACTGATTTTATTTTTACGAATACTTTCAATGCCAAGCTGACGCAGGGTATTATTTACTCTCTCTTTGATTTCCGACTTTTTTGTATCTCCCGGCAGGCGATGCCTTGCTGCATGGCTGAGTTCCTGTTCCACGGTAAGGCTTTCATGGAATACTTCCGACTGCGGAACACTTCCAATCAAATATTTCATACGCTCAAAATTCTTTAATAAATCTACTCCATTATATTCAACTGTTCCCGTCATTCCTGCGGTATCCATTCCATTCATACAATTCATAACCGTAGATTTTCCTGCTCCTGCACCGCCCAGTAAAGCCACTAATGTTCCTTCCTGAACTTCAACCCTGACATCTCTAATCAATTCCTTCTCTCCACGTCCCGTGTTACTTGGGACTTTACGGCTTTGAATGTTAGCTCGCAACAGTACCGGTTTTCCATCTAAGTAATTTCCCGACACTCTTGTTTCTGCCAAATTATCTTCTGCCTCTTTTGTATCGGCAGCCAATGCATTTTTCCTCTTTATGGGAACCGGTGTATTTAAAATAATCTTATCTCCGGTAAATACCATAAAACAATCACCGAAAGCAATTTTATCTTTTTCACGAAGGGGCATTGCTCCCCTTACCGCTGCTCCATTTAACCAGGTTCCTGCCATGGAATTGCAATCCATAATGTAATAATTCTGATTGTCATGAATGATTCTCATATGTAATCCTGACACATATGGCAATGGAATTTGAATGTCACACAACTGTGAATCACGCCCAATGCAAATTTCTTCTTGATCCAAGGGAATGGTTTCCCATTGCTTTCCAATCCCCTCCGTAGAGTACATCATCCAAACTCCAGAGTTGGCTGGATGTTCCAGATCTGTGGAATCAATTCGAAGTACATCCTGATTCTTAAGCTTGATAGGTAAAACGTTGCCATTACTGTCAGGGAGAATTTTCTCCCCATTATAATAAGTACCATTTAAACTTCCCAGATCCACATAATACCACTGTCCATCTCTATTCTCTATACAGCCATGACGCCTGCTGGCAAACCGAGAATTTAGCATAATATCTTGAGCAATATCCAATGCACTTCGCCCAATCAGCCACTGTTTCCGCATTTCCAAGGAATAACTTCTCAACACCCCATTTTCCACTACCACAAGGCTATGTTCTGGTGGCTTTTCTGGAGAAACCACCGGATTCGCACCAGAAGTCTTTGGTACTTTCGGTTGTGTAAATCCCGGTGCCGCAGTCTGGGATGTCTGGGATACCTCTGATGTTTCTTCCTCACCACCATAGTGATTTAGCATCTCTGATAGTCCCCAGTTGTAACCTGCTGCTATCACACCTATTCTCCAGACACCTTTCTTATACAATTCTATGGAAATAAAGGTTCTCTCTTTCTGAAAGTTTGAACCATTCATGGAAAAGTGAAATGCTTCTTTCCCATTTTGCCACAACAAAAAATGATGCTCCTCCATTTCTCCTAAGAAACCTTCTCCATCAATACTAATGGTAAAAGCAAGCTTATTGATATATTCAGGCAGCATTTTTAAGTTTATATGAAAAGTTGCTTTATTATATTCTTCAATGTATTTGATTGCCTCTTTTGGTGATTCTGTTTGATTATAAAAAATAAAGTATGCCTCATCTGTCAATTTATCTTTGGCATCCAAACCAAAACAACAGATATCATACGTTGCATTTCCTTTCATAGTAATCATAACATCAAAGAATTCATTTATGTCTATACCACAGTTTTCTATTTTATCTCTAAATCCTCGTTGTACCAACATGGTTCTCCCCCATCTTTTCCTTGAAGTAACTTATTTTTTGTAACCATACTTTAAGCAGTATAATTAACACATTGATTGTATCATTTCTATTTTTGGCTGTCAACTTCATGTACACATGGTAGAGCTAAAAAAGTAACAGTTCTGACGTGCCATTGGCAATCTTGCA
Source organism: uncultured Lachnospiraceae bacterium (assembly GCA_947174015.1). Taxonomy (GTDB): domain Bacteria; phylum Bacillota; class Clostridia; order Lachnospirales; family Lachnospiraceae; genus RUG11237. Next base: position 14,094 of record CAMWHJ010000072.1, read on the forward strand.
CTTCATGCGGTTCTATGCATAATTCCATTTCCAATTTTCCTAACATCTCCTGCCCCCTGTCTGTATTTTCTATTGTTCTTTTCTATGATTGATGCACCTTTTTCAATTTCTTTAAGTATCCATCTTTTAATTTGTTTTTCGCTTCCAGTTCTTCTATCCGGTGTTTCAAATAATCTATATAATCCGTAGTCACTGCTACGCCGCCACGAACAGCCACATCTTGGTGTTCACTCATTTCCTTTAACCACTGGCGGATAGATTTTTCTCGGATTTCATTGTAGGTGTTGTCATCTTTTAGAAACATATCTTCCCTCCTGTTGTATAATTTCAGCTATGCCTGTTACTTTTCTTATGCATTGCTATGCCTCCAAATATTCCAAAATTTCTTGTGCATTGGTATCTGGTTTCACTTTATTCATCACTTTTTCAATCACCCCCTCTTGATTGATAATATAAGTGGTCCGTACAACTCCCATGGTGACCTTGCCATAATTTTTCTTCTCCTGCCATACATCAAAGCCCTCAATGGCAACTCGCTGCGGATCAGACAAAAGAATAAAGGGCAGATTATATTTCTCAGCAAATCTTTGGTGAGATGCTATGCTGTCCTTGCTGATTCCAATCACTTCCACATCCAATTCCTTGAATTTCTCATAATTTGCTCCAAAGGCACATGCTTGTCTGCTACAGCCCGGTGTATTATCTTTGGGGTAAAAATACACCACTACCTTTTTCCCTAAAAAATCTGACAAAGAAACTTCTTTTCCATCCTTGTCCTGTAATGTAAAATCTGGTGCTTTCATTCCTGCTTCTAACATTATTTTGCTCCTTTCAAATCAGTTCCATTATTCGCAATCCCATAAAAATCTATTTCTTCAAAAACACAAACTCTTGCTCGGATAATGTAATCCTCGTGTTTTCAAACACATTTGCGTACTTATTTTCACTTCAAAATCATATTTTTACATCTATTACTTTGCTCTGCAAAAATTATTAGAGCCACATTTTTTTGAGGTTGATTCATATTAATTGCATATATATCATAAAACTTTTCTAAATAGTGTCTGATGATTAAACAATAACTTCTTGATTTTACTGACTTTATGCTCATTTTGTAGTATAATATTTGCAAGAGTTTTGTTAAAATGAAATCATTTTTCTTGCAGATTTTTAATATTTTTCACGACAAAGGAGCCCAAATATGTATAAATCGATTGATAAGTTACAGCATTCATTCTTGGATTTTAATCAGCTAATGGGACTCAAAATGAATCCTGAAAATCGTTGGATCAAAATGGCTGCTCTGATTCCATGGGATGAATTTGAAATTAAATATGCAGAACTGTTTCCAAGTGAAACCAGAAATGTTGCAAAACCACTTCGTATGGCATTAGGTGCACTGATTAAGTCAGCAACCACCACTTCAAGTGGTGGTTTGATTTTCGCCCTATAAGGGCAT
>CAMWHJ010000073.1 GCA_947174015.1 uncultured Lachnospiraceae bacterium
CACTTTTTCTTACGGTCTGTGCAGTAAATGCACAGACCTACTGAACAGTTACAATGCTTCTAACATCTAAGCACCAATTCCCCTTATCTCATGTACAAGCCCACAAGTTTCATTTCTTCATTAAAGGAAATGGTAAAAGTAAGCTTGGCATTCTCATACTGACACACCAACACAACGATTGCATAGTCCTCCTTGGCAGACTTATCTTGCTGCCCTGAAGTCACTGTTTGAGTGTATTCTTGAAACTCTCCGGCAGCCTCTATCTTCTGTCCCAGAGCCTCCTCAAGTACCTCGGCACTTAAGTCCTCCTGCAAATCCTCTCTCACCATGTCAGCAACTGCCTGATACTCCTTATTACTCAGTTGAGTTACCACCTGTTCTGCTTTCGCAATCACATCCTCCTTTACATAGCTCTCTGAAAGCTGTCCGCTGCCGCATCCTGCAAAAACAAATACCATTGCAAGAATTAATATTCCTGTCATTAAATTTTTCATAAAAATCATCCTTTCTTTTTCAACCTTGCTTTTTTCAATACGCCATAAAACCAAAACAGATTTTCACTTCATCTACATTGTGTTTACAGTATTCTGCTGCTCATCACTCTGATTCCAGTTTTTCCAACAACTGTTCATAACACTCTTCTGTTACCCCTTCCTCTTTGCTATTAAAATACACTGTCATATCTGCCAGCTCCAACTCCACCACAGGAGAATAACCATAATAAATATATAAATAACAGACACCCTTACCTCGGTTATAAAACTTTCCTAAGGCATACTGTTCTGTGGCAGCCCCGTTTTGTTTCGAAAGTCTGATATCCGGCAGTTCATCTAAAAGTCTTATGGACTGTATCTGAGAAAAGGCAATTTCTTTCGAATAGCAAGGTGCCATAATTCGAAAACTCTCTGCCACCTGATATCTGGCTGGTACAAAATCCAGACGCAAAAGCTCCACTGACGCCCAAAGCATTGCTACAAAGGTGCCCACCAGTATACCAATCGACAAAACCCATGCAGATTTTTTGCCATAATTCAACGTCATATTCGCACTGCTCTGTCTGTCCGTTACAAACAGCCTGTTGTCTTCCGGATTGTTGTAGAAACCGCTTTCCCAAAACTGGTCCTCATCCACAAGAACAGTTTCTGCTTTCTCCTTTAGCAGTTGTTTTTGCTTACTTGGTATCAGATAAAAACTAAACAAACATGTCAACGCAATCATTGACTGTATCACCACAAAGATCACCAACGATACCGCACTCATATATCCTATGCCCCCCATATCCCACAGCAAAAACAGAAAACTGATACTGTCAAAAAAGGATAACGTTACAAAGACTATGGAATAGCCACGTTTACTGCTTCTGTTGCAGGCAATATTGATATCACTGTTTTGACTGTACACCACACTTCTTTTTCTGGCAAACAGGACATATACGTAATAATAGCATATCTTCACCAAAAGAATTACACTATAAATTAAAAGTGCATCCTTGCGGTTTTGTGCTGCATACTGTCGAAATGCCCCGCTGCACCATGGAAGAAGCGGAACAATCAGTGATGGCAGAAACCAATCCGCAGAAACCGGCATGGTATCTTTCAGCCGGCTTAACTGGGTATCCACGGAAATTTCCCGCACAGAATTTCCGCAGGTATAGCCCTTCTCCTTTTTTAATCTATACATTTTCTTGTGAAATTTAATATACATATGCTGTGCCAAGAAAATATAGCCAAATATCCAAAAGAGATAAGCAATTAATGCAATAGACATATAACCCCAGAACAAGAAAATCACTAAAATCCCGGATATATAGCCTATCATACAGCAAATACGAAACTGCCTTTGAAACTGTACTGCGATTGCCTTCACATCACCATCTTCTGCCTGCTCCTGTGAAAATGTTACTCCCAGCAGCATATGATCTCTATACTTTCCGCATACATGATAGGCAAACTGCATACATGCCACAACTATAATATTGGTAATTCCTAAAGTAATCACTAACAGCCACATAGACATTCCCTCCTTCTGCATTGTCCCTTAACATTAAATTCCGAATGCCTTTTGACATATCTTCATATAATCCTCTGCATTTATGCCATGAGCTTTTGCCTCTGCTGCTGTCAATTCTATCCTGTCCTGCAAATAGGCTTGGAAAGCTGTGGTATTACTGGCACTTTCCGCCACCTTCGCACCATGGCGCCGGTCAATCTCAATGTATCCTTCTGCTTTCAGCATCTGGTATGCCTTGTTGACCGTCATGTTATTCACACCGATATCCTCTGCCAGCTGTCTCACCGTAGGCAGCGATTCCCCCGGCTGCAGCTCACCCCTGCCGATGCCCAGCACAATCTGATTTCGGAGTTGCTGATATATGGGTATTTCGGAGGACATTTTTAATGTAAAAATCATAGTATCATCTCCTTCTCTCTTTGTATTATTAATTGTAATACAGATAATACATTATGTCAATAAGAAAACACAACGACTGAATTTGACACAAATATCACACAAAATGAGGCATTTCAGCAGAGCTTCAACCCCTGGCAGAACAGGGAAAGTCCCCCACTTAAGCAGTGGGGGACTTTTCTGCGTTTCCCTAAATCATATTAAGAATTTTCTGATGTGCTTATTTTATGGTTATCCTTTTCACCTTACTAAACTTACCATAGATTTTCTTATTAGCGGAATCTTTCGTATAAGCTCTCACCTTTACATAATAAGTTGTATTACGTTTTAGCTTTCCTATAGTTTTACTGGCAGAACTCATCTGAATTGTTTTCTTTCCTTTTGTAAACTTACTGTTCTCTGCATATATCAACTGATAACCCTGTGCTCCTGAGATCTTCTTTGAAAGCTGAACCTTGACTTTTGTCTTAGACACAAGCTCTATTGTTAGTAGTTTTTACGGCTCTGTCTTACATAGACAATCATAAAAAGAAATAAGCATCCCTACCCGTCCAAAAGTGAGGATGCTTAAATTCTTATAATTTTTGCTATTTACTGAGGGCAATCGGCGATTCAATTCCGATCACTTCTAAGTAGATTATACACTAGAGCTGCTTGATTTTCAAGTGGCTCTTTTAATTTTCAGCTTTGAAAGGTAAATTCCGGTTACTGTTCAATAAGATTTTTTACTAACCAGCTAAAGTCAGTAATCTTATTTTACACTGAGCTATTTTTTCTCAACCTTCTTTCTTGGGAGCCTCTATATTTTTAATTATACAGGAACCTCCAGAACTTAAAATCTGTCAAAATTATTTTATTGTCCAATATCCGTCATAAGCGTATCCTGTCTTTCCTATCAATAAATGCTCTGACTTTGTAAATCCTGCTTTCTGAATTGCCTTAATTCTTTCTACCGCATATATTGGAGCTTTAGTAATAATACCATTACACCCCAACATTTCAGAGATGTGAGGTGTTATAAGCACTATAACGTCAAACAACACATCTTCTTTTTCATAGTCACTTCTTACATCAACTCTTAAAATCGCCATATTATTAAATTCATCTTCGGAAACCCGTAAACACAGCTCTATGGTTCCAATTACATGTGATACTGATTTATCAACAATAGCAAGTCTGGCAAACCAACCATTTTCATAGGACAAATTCCAAAAATCAAGAGCTTCTGCCATTCTTTCCTTTGTTGCATAATAAAAATTATCTCCATCACAATTATCACTATTAAAAAATGGCAAAGCATTCTTGTCGCTGTAAACCCTTAACAAATCATCGCAATCTTCCTTTACAGCCAATCTTAATAAAAATTTCTCGTTCTCCAGCGTAGGGCAGGTTTCATAAATATTCATAAGGTACCTCCATAAATTTCCCATTTATTAATTTGTTCAATGCCTTTATTCTACTACAAACACACTTACAATTCCATTAAATTTTATTTAAACTTCTTGTCCCATTTTAATGTTTACAAAAATAAGTCTTTTTCGCCTCTCAGCTTTTACTACATTGATAAAGGATATAAACAAATGGAACTGATAGATGCCAATATTAATCTTTAGCAATTCTTTCCTTACAATCTGGAGATACAGAAAATTAACACTACATTTTCTTCCCCCTCTCAATAAGTGCTAAAAATTGTGCCCAAACTTTTTCATATTCCATTTTTTTCATGATTCTTTCTGGATATTTTTTTGCACATTTTTACATATTTTGCGATACATACTTTTTTACATAGTTTTTATATGCTTTGCAGCTTACATTTTTCCCTTATAAGCAAAACATTGCTTACCATTTCTCACTTTTCCATCTTTTCCTGCTCTTTTATTCCAAAAGAACAGTAGGAAATCCCTATATTTGCAACGCAAAACTTAATATTTGACTTAAACACCATCCTTTTACTACATAAAAATAACGCCCACTGTAAAAGTAAGCGTTATGTCAAATTGGTTTGGTATTATATTTTTTCATTCAGCTTTTCCCACAAGATTATTTCTACTACCTTGTTTCTTCCGTATACTCCATCCATAACTTAGAACGCAACTCTTCATTCCCAAGTTTCATAATTTCATTCGCTTCATCACTTCTCTCCTGTTCCTGCAGCCAACTATACAACTTAATTAAATCCTCTCTCCCTCTGATTTCCCCCTGTCTCTCAACATATCCGCTCAAATTACACATTTCATCTACCTCCTGTTCAAATTCAATCGTCATAGGAATATGATAATCCTTATGTAGTTTCTGCTTCTTTTCTTCTTTGGTTATCTCCGATGACAGCAGCGTGGTTAGCATGTTTACAAGTTCATTTTTACTTACCATATGATTACCACCAAGATTTATCATAACCGCAGATAATAAGTCATAGCGATGTTCTTTGGTGGCTCTTTCTTTATGACCATCAAATAAAATATTGGGGACAATACGATATTCCACAATAGAATCTTTTGTGTCCATTCGCAAGTCCATGCAAATCCATATGGAGTAAACCTTTTTCACATTATCATACTTTCGCTTGTCATCTGTTTTATTTGTAAATTCCTGATCTAATTGCGCCGATAAAAGTCTTGCACAATAAAAAATTGCTCTGGTCACAATGTCATATCCGGGTTCACTGTCTTTTTGTGCTTCTACATTAACGATAATTTTTGTACATTCTCCATCAGGAAGAATCACGAAAAAACGAATATCAAATGTGACTTTTCCCTCGTTTGGAACTGCATTTTCATTTGTCTCTCCTGTTATGACACTAAGATTTGTTAATCCCGGTTCTATGGGGATAGCTGCAATCTCAATTTTTCCTTCAATGCATTTCTCAATATCAGAAATATCCATTACCTTAAACTCCTTCATGGTATATTTCAATATCCAGGCAAGAATAATTTTATTTGCCAAGACTTTTTTCACCTGAGTATCATATTTTGATTTTTCGTTAGTAGCATCAATATCATTTGCCAATGGTGTCTGAAATAAATTCATCATATACCTCTCTTTCCTTATTTAAAACCAGACACAAAAAACCATAAAAAGCAAACATATATTCATGCAATATTTTTCTCTCAGAATTCTCCTGCAACTTTTCTTTGAAAAGTTGCAAGGTAACTATTTATGTCCTTATCATAACAATTCCACTTATGGTTTGCAACCATTTTCACAACTCATCCTACACACTATAAACACTTTTTTCTCATTCGGCAAGCTTCCCAGAGTGTGTTTAAAAATTCATTGCTGCAATCCGCATGCCACAATTTGCAACAAGCAATTTTCAAACACACTCTAAATACATCATAAAATACTTCAAAAAGCCTGCATTCCCTTTCATTTCATCTCATCCATCATCCTCCCCACTCTCTCCCTCATCACCTTCTTTGTCTCCTCCACACTATACACACATCTCTCTTCTGATAAGATTTGTCAAGTGGTAGTGTGGATTATTTCTGATTTTTTTCAAGGCACTCATTGATAATCAGCTTTTGCACACTATCCTTAAAGGTCTTATCAGTATCTTTGTTGAAATGCACCTTGACTGTATAAGTTGTATTCCCCAACTTCCGCTTGAAGCTGGGTGTCTGTTGCTCTTTTTTATTCTCTGTCATATCCTACTCCTTTACAAAAAAACAGAGCATATAGACTGGTTTCTATACGCTCTGTTACTGTGTAACTATTCCGTTGTGGTTAAATCAGATTATACCGCTTCATTTCCTCTCTGCATTTGGCACATAATTTACCTATAATCCTATTTGAGTATCCTTGTAATGGTTCTATCTTTCCCTGATAATACGCTGTATGCCACATCCTGAGTATAGGGATTTGTTTATCATCTATGAGGAAATATATTTTATCTCCAATTTGTTTTGCACCCAAAAAGTTGATATGCAAGTCTATATCATAAGTCTTTGTTCCTAACCATACAACAACATCTGGATTTATTATTTCAATTTCTTTCTTGATAAACTCCTTATAATATTTGCAATACTCATAAATATGCAATGCACCCTTTACATCTGCACCTCCGCCTCTTTTGTTCAAATCCATAACTGCATAATGGATCGCTGTGTCTGAATCAGACATTTCATTTATTCCAATTTCTGCAACGACTTTATATATGGCAGAAGTCCGCTCCCTCATCTTTCCCAACCAATCATCACAACCAGTTTCATAATATTTCCGATAATCATCTATGTTGCTTGGTTTTGGGTTAAACTTGGCAGAGTATTCATCATCATTAGCTTCATTTGAAATAAACAACACTTTTCTTTTTTCCTTAGAGAAAACAGCTTCATCAATAATTCCGTCTCTCCGAAAATGGCTTTTCGTAATATTTTTACCTCCTCGTGTTCGTTCCCACGAAAAATCTGGCTCATTTTCCTGTGCATATTCCCATTCAATAAAAAGTTGCTCTAATTGCTCTGATTTAGATACCATTCCCTTATCCCCTTTCCAAATGCAAATTTAGTTTAATCTTACCACAATCACATGAGCTGAAACAACTTTCTCCTAATGTGGAAATATTATTTCCTAAGGTGACTGTTTTCAGTTTACTGCAATTTTTAAATGCAGACTTAGATATAATGGTAATTCTAAAGTTCACACCTGCAATTCTCACTGTACTTGGCATATTTGCACTGCTGATATTTTTATCTTGTGGAGAATTGACTGCCACACTTCCGGTTCCATCATATCATTCTTCTCTGCAACCAGCTATAAAACTCTTAAATTCCTTAATGCTCATCGAATAGTCAATGTGTTTTCCTTTAAGGATTGCTTCTAAATCAGATGTTCTATGATAGCTGCCCTTTCCCTCCTGATCTTTAAGTGTATAATTACCAGAAGAAATCATCTCCCAATTATTCATTAGCAGTTTCACAATCTCTTCATTGAGTTTTGAATATGTCGAAGACAGGGTTTCAATGTTCTCATCAAAGGACAATTCCTTTTGAATAATGATTTTTCCAGTATCAAGACCCTTTTCTAACCTATGAATAGTGACACCTTTAGGCGTATCGTCTCTGAAACTCCAAATATTAGGAGAAGCACCCTTGTTCCACGGCAAATATGATGTATGCATATTAATGATACTATCACCTAACCTATTAATAACATCTTCTTTAACTATATACTGATAATTGTAACTAATTACTATCTCTGGATTTATTTCATCAACTACCTCAACTGTAATTGGATCATGATACAATGTAACATCATTGCCTTTCTCCACTAACCACTCATACAACGACTTTACATTGCCATTGTTGCTCAGAAGCATTATTTTCATTAGTTCCTCCTCCTTATATTTGCATAGTTAGCTTCTATCACTATCTTTAAGCGGTTCTCCGCACTTAATACTCCGTTTAGATGGGATTCCTAACAGTTCTTTAAAGTATTTTGGCGAAACTCCATATCCTGGACGAATGACCCTAATGTTTTTCTCTGTAAATGCTTCTCCCTCACGGATATCAGCAATAGCGAATATGCTTCTCCTAAATATCGTTGATGCCTTTTCACCATTAGTCAGCTCGTATATAGGACCTTTGATTGAATTCTTGGTATTCTTTACATCCGATACCATTTGAGAAAACTCACTTATGGGCATACTGAAATCACTATCTGCACTAACCACCCCATTCAATTTGACGTGTTTTTCAATAATGCATGCACCAAGTGCCACTCCGACAACGGCCCCTACACTTCCCGGACTATGATCAGATAATCCAATATGTGTATTAAATCTCTTTCGCATATCTGGTATGTTTCCAAGATGCATATCAGCCCAATTAGCTGGATATTCGCTACAGCATTTGAGAAGAACCACCTTATTGTTATTCATTCTTCTGCACGCATCCAAAGCATCCTGAATCTCTTCTAAACTACCCATCCCACAGGAAATAATCATTGGCTTCCCTTTTGAAGCCACATACTCTATGAGCGGAATATCTACCATCTCAAAACTTGCAATTTTATATGCTTCGACTCCTAAGTCTTCTAGAAAGTCAACGGCATCTGTATCAAAAGGCGTCGAAAGAAAATCCAACCCACATTTCTCACATTCTTCTTTTATTGTCTTCTGCCACTCATATGGAGTATATGTATCTGAATACAAGTCATAAAGTTTATATCCGTCCCAAAGCCCACCCTTAATTTTGAACCAGTCATTATCACAATCTATGGTCAGAGAATCAGCCGTGTAGGTCTGTATTTTTAGGCAATCCGCTCCTGTCGTAGCAACCTGCCTCACAATTTCAAGGGCATTTTCTATACTTCCACCATGATTTGCACTCATTTCAGCAATCACATACACTTCATCTTTATTAATCTTTTCAAATAATCGAAACATTTTTATATCCTCATTACTGATTCTGCTCTCTATGATTAACTGACATAATGTCTTTAAGCTCTGTCGGAAACAAATTCTTACCCATAGGATTGGCAATCCATATATGAACTTGTCAATAAGTTCATATATGTTAATCTGAGCCATCAATCCGTTCTTATCCAAATTCTGCATAGTCCTCCGTTACTTTTCGCAGAATATACAACTATAACTGCCAGTACGGCAATTACACTAGTCAACATTCGGGGAGGCTTATTTGATTTTTTGCCTACTGTTCCCTTTATATCATCTGGTAGCTTTGCCCCATCCTTGACTTTTATATTAAGGAAAGTTTAAAATCTTTTCCCTATAGGTATTGCTTAAATATTTTTATGCAGTAATTACGCAGGTTCCTACTCCTTTTAATAGTTGTTCTACGTTTTGTAGATTAAACATTAAAAAAATAATATTTACGCTCTCCCCAAGTGCCTTGGCAATTATCTTGGCATTGCTCACTGAGATTTGTTCTGGATTCTGCTCCCAGCCCGCATAAATATTTCTATGTACATGACATTTTACTGCCATCTCTTCCTGTGACAGTTCCTTGGCAACTCTCCATTGTTTTATGGTCAGCCCCATACTCCACCTCCTATGATATGTATATTTACTTGTAACTGTTCAGTAGGCAATTTTGCATGGTTCTTTGCTTGTAACTATGAGGGTACTGAATAGTTACATTTATTTTATACTATCCTATGTTTTGTAGATTGTCAACTATTTTCCCTAAATTTTGACAATATGATTCGATATACAATGATTATTATTCAATTTCCTGATGTCGCAGTTATATGCCTGACACAAGGCGGAGAAAACTAGTAACTGTTCACAGATAGTACTTTGCACTTGCTGCAAAGTACGTAAGAACAAGTAGTGGTAGCGAAAACTATATGTATTTCTTTGTTTATTAATGATTTTGTTTGACATGTATCCGCAAAAACAATATAATCCATAGTAAGGGTGGTGATATGAATGACAATCGGAGAAAATATCAAGAATTGGAGAGAATTGCGTGATTTTACCCAATCTGATTTAGCTTCGATATTGGAAGTAAGCGACAAAACGGTTTCCTCTTGGGAGGTTAATCGAACAGAACCCAAAATGGGTATGGTAGAAAAAATATGCAAAGCATTATCCTGCAAAAAAACAGATATTATTGGAGAAGAGGAAAATTTTGATTCTGTATTTTCTTATGATAAAGAAATTGAAACTTTGCTGACTCATATGAAACAGTTTCTATTATCCCACGAAGATATCACTTTGTATGGGGTACCAGCCAGCCAAGAGCAACGGAAACTGATTATCACAGCTATGGAAATCGGAACCGAAATGGCAGCTAAGCTTGAGAAAAAATCTTCCCAACAGTAGAGTAATACAAACAGCCATGTCAAAAGAGATTGTGCCAACTTTGAAGGTCTCTTTTGGCATGGCTGTTCTAAACTATAGTTTACATTTCCACTAACAATACAAAGATTTTAACAGTGCAATCTCCTTTGCATACCCCTCCAATTCATTGGGTGTCTCCAGATAAAAGGGCAGCTCTCTTAACTTGGGATGATTGATAATTCTCCCCACTGCCTCCAATCCAATACTGCCCTCTCCGATTTTCTCATGGCGATCCTTATGGCTGGCAAAGGGATTTTTGCTGTCATTTAAATGGATGGCTTTCAGCCGGTCTAATCCGATGATTTCATCAAATTCCTGAAGCACACCGTCCAAATTTCCCACAATATCATAACCTCCGTCATACACATGGCAAGTGTCTAAACATACTCCCAACTGGTCTTTTTTCTCCGTTTTCTCAATTATTGCCTGCAATTCCTGAAAGCTTCTTCCCACCTCACTGCCTTTTCCTGCCATGGTCTCCAGCAGTACCGTGGTATTCACATTGTATTCTAAAACTTTATTCAAATGTTGTGCTATCAGCTCAATTCCCATCTCTGCCCCCTGCTTTACATGACTGCCTGGGTGAAAATTGTACATACTGCCCGGAATATAGCTTAGACGGCGGAAATCATCCTGCATTACCTGAAAGGCAAACTCCCGCAAATCCTCCTTAGCAGCACATGCATTCAAAGTATAGGGAGCATGAGCTAAGATGGTGGTAAGCCCCTGCTCCTTTGCATATTGATTAAATGCTTCCATATCCTTTTCATCCAAGGGCTTTGCAGCACCGCCTCTTGGATTTCTGGTAAAAAACTGAAAGGTATTGGCTCCTATTTTCACAGCTTCCTTCCCCATGGCCAAATAGCCCTTGGAAGAAGATAAATGACATCCTATTTTCAGCATAATAAACTCCTTTAATCGTAAATTACAACAATATCGTTTTCCTTAATTTTCGTTTTCCCTCTTGGAATAATATTTTCCTCCCCACGCTTTAACATGGCAATAAGAATATTTTCCGGAAGATTCAATTCTGCAATGGTCTTACCATTCCACGCATGAAACTTGTCAATGACAATTTCCTTTAAATTCACATCCCCCGCTGCCTGATATTCCGGTACGCTTAAAATAATACTGTCCCCAGCCCGCAATACGGTATCCCCCTTGGGAATCACTGTCTCATTCTCCCGCTTGATCATCAGTGCAAGAGAACCAGCTGGCAGATTTACCTCCTGAATCTTTTTGTCTGCCCAGCCATGTCCATGGGGGATAAAAAAGCGGATCATGGTAATCGCAGATTCCTCTTGATAATCGGTAAAGGTTTTTAAAATATTTCCCCCTTCCTCAATCATCACAAGCTTTTTCGCCGCCCACGGCAGCAGAGAGCCTTGTATCGCCACAGAAAATAATGCGATAAAGAACACAATATGATACAGATCATGCTGCAATACGGCTCCATTGGACATTGCCATAATGGCAAACACAATGGAGGCGGCTCCACGAAGTCCGGCACAGGAAATCAGAACACACTGACGCATACTGCACCCTAATGGCTTTAACAACAGTGTAACCACCACCGGTCTTGCCACCAATGTGAGAAAAAGCACAATGGCAAGTGCCACAGGCAGCACCGGAAATATCTTGTGAGGAAAAGCCAACAGTCCCAGCAGAAAGAAAATAGCCATTTGTGCCATTCCTGTCATAGCATCAAAGAAATGTACCAACACTGCTTTATTTTTCAGTCTCTGATTTCCCATAATAATTCCCGTCAGATATACACTTAGATACCCGTTGCCATGAAGTACCTCTGCGGCTGCATAACTTATCAGCACCACTGCAATGACAAAAATAGTATCAAAACCTTCCGTTAATGCATTACTTTTTTCAATAATGATACACCCTAACAGTGCCATTACAACGCCCACTGCAATACCAAAAGCTATCTGCTGCAGCAACATGGTCGGTACTGATATTTTCTCTCCGCTTAACAGTGACAGTCCCACAATGGTAAGCATATATGCAATGGGATCGTTACTGCCGCTTTCCAACTCAAGCAAAGAAGAGGTCTTGTGTTTTAAATCCAAATTTTTGGAACGAAGAATAGAAAAGACAGAGGCCGCATCTGTGGAACTTAAAACGGCTCCAATCAGAAAACTCTCAGAAAACTCCATATGAAGTACCAAATAACAAAAAACACAAGTAAGCATGGCTGTGAAAAAAGTTCCCAATGTGGATAATACCATAGATTTCACTGCCACTGGTTTCGCCATCTCCCACTTTGTTCCAAACCCTCCATAGAAGATAATAAATACCAATGCAATGAGACAAATTTTCTCTGTTGCCTCATAATTGTCAAAGGATATTTTAAGTATGCCATCCGAACCAAAAATCATGCCCAATGCCATAAATAGCAGAAGTGCAGGCAATCCCCATTTTCCAGAAACCCGGTTTGCCGCAAGACACAATAAAATTACAAACGCAGTCAGCAATAACATAGCTGCCATAAATTCAACTCCTTATACACTTACAGCCAATCAGCGATGCCGATTGGCTGTATCATCTTATTCTTTACATATTTATCTTTTTATCACCCTTCTTTTCCTCGGCGATACACTTCCAATTCTTCATAATTTCCACCAAAACCGCCAGATACTTCCGATTCTCCCGGTGCATCTCTATACACAAGCTTTAACAGGATAGGAGTAATAATGGTGGTAATCAATACTACAATAACAATAGGTCCTAAAAAGTTAGTTCCCATCAGTCCTACTACCTGACCTTTGCTGGCAACAATCAATGCCACCTCACCTCTGGAAATCATGCCCACACCAATTCTCAGGCAGTCCTTTCCTTTATATTTGCCAAATTTTGCTCCCAAGCCACAGCCGCAAATTTTTGTCAGCACAGCCACAACGGTCAAAATCACCGCAAATAAAATCAGTGACAAATCCATCTTTGGCAGAACCACCTTAAGTCCGATACTGGCAAAAAATACCGGTGACAGCAAAAGATAAGACAAGGTATCAAACTTAGCTGCCACATATTGCGTCTTTTGTGTACAGGAAATAATCAGTCCCGCAATGAATGCTCCGGTAATATCTGCCACTCCAAAGTACTCCTCTGCTATGTACGACATAAATAAGCAGAATACAAAAACCACAATAGAATGTCTGTGCATTCCTTTTCCGCTTTTCTCATACCACATGACATAAAACTTATAAAACAGCAAACCTGCTACTACTGCAAAAGCAAAGAATCCCAAAATTTTCAGCAATACCACCACAATATTTACTGTGGGATCTGCCATACTGGTAATAACAGTTAATGCAATAATTCCAAGAATATCATCAATAATCGCTGCACCTAAAATGGCATTTCCGGAAGAAGTCTTCAGCTTCCCTATCTCCTTTAAGGTTTCCACCGTAATACTAACGGAGGTAGCCGTAAGAATTACACCGATAAACATATTCTGTAAAAATGTACTTCCGGATGCATCCGAGACAATCATATCCGGTCGATTAAAGAAATATGCCACCGCATATCCACCTGCAATGGGAATCAGTACACCTGCCACTGCAATAATAAAGGACGCTTTTCCGCTGTTCTTTAACTCCTGAATATCTGTTTCCATTCCGGCACAGAACATTAGTACGATGACACCGATTTCTGCCACTTCTTTGATAAAAGAACTCTCACCCATCACTCCCAGAACAGCCGGACCCAGAATGACACCTGCCAGCAGGGCACCTACCACCTGAGGCATATTAAACTTCTTTGTTACCAGTCCCAGCAGCTTGGTACTCAACAATATCAATGCCAAGTCAAATAAATACTTATAAGATTCCATAAATTCTACTCCTTTTTTGGAGTGGCTATTTCATACAGCTCTCTGAAAACCATTTATCGCTAGTAAAATGCACACTCTCTTGTAAATATTTTACTACTAACATCAAAATTTGTAAATAGAATCTAAATATTTTATAAATTTTTGTAAACTATGACTGTCATTGCATTTTCTGGCTTTGTGCATTTTTTAGCTCTCAAAAGGACGGATTCGCAGCGTAAGATTTCTCTCTTTGCAGACCTGCCGGCATGCTGCAATCTCTTCTTTTCCAATGCAATCCACAATGGTAAGAACCACATTGGGAATATATTGTTTGCACTTTACTGCAAAATCCAGCATATCCTCATATGCCTCTTCCCCATAACGGCTTCTGGTAATCTCATAATATTTCTTGGCATCCGAAGCATTCAGGCTGATGGAAATGGTGTCAATCAGTCCTTTTAATTCCTTGGTGATATCCCTGTTATTGTGACGGTTACCGGAACCGTTGGTATTCATACGGGTGCGAATCTGGGGATGCTTTTCTTTTAAGTATCGGGCTGCCTCAATCACCACATCCATACACATGGTAGGTTCCCCAAATCCGCAGAAAATCACTTCTTCCAGATTGCCCCAGTGGTACTGTTCGAAAGCTGCGATGATTTCCGCTGCAGTGGTATCACGGTCTAGCCAAAGACTATTATGTTCATTCATGTCCTTGGTGTTTCGCAGACAAAAGGTACAGGCACAGTTGCATTTATTGGTCACATTGATATATATTTTTCGCTGAAAGCCCTTTTCTTCCATATCAGATAAATCCTGTTTAAAATTATCTATATTATAGTATTTTCCCTGTTTAACTCCATATAAAATCATATGCGTGCTCCTTTCGGTAATATACCTGTGACTGCATTTTTTGCAGTTGATTTTTTGTAACTATTCAGTACCTTCATAGTTACAAGCAAAGAACCATGCAAAATTGTT
>CAMWHJ010000074.1 GCA_947174015.1 uncultured Lachnospiraceae bacterium
GCAATTTTGCATGGTTCTTTGCTCGTAACTATGAAGGTACTGAATAGTTACAATTGCATAAAAGTAAAGATGAAATGCATGTTAAAACTGATGTTTTTAACATGCAAAATAGAAAAATCAGGGTTGTTTATTGACAATATGCACAGTGAATGCTATGATATTACAAAAGTGTTAAAAAAGTAAAATAATTATTAAAAGTTTCAGAAAGAGAAAAGGCAATCTGGTGACAAACAAGCTGATAATTTATGTGTATGTATTAACTTTGCAGCTTTGCTGGCATCAATTGCAGAATTTGGGAGGAAATCCATATGAAATTTAAGAAAATAATTTCAGGTATGCTTGCAGTGGTCATGGTGTTTACTGCCGTACAAACAGGAGTTGTAGTTCAGGCAGCAGAAACGAAACAAGAAATAAACAGTCAGATAGAGACAGCGGAATTTTTTGTTTTTGATGAGGATAAAGGAGCTATTACAGAATATCTGGGAAAAGAACAGAATGTAATAATTCCATCTCAGATTGAAGGTGTACAGGTGGAAGTGATAGGTTCCAATGCCTTTGCCAGCAATGATGCAGTGGTAACGGTGGTGATTCCTAAGGGGGTAACCATGATTGAGCAGGAGGCATTTTTAAACTGCTCAAACTTAAAGTCAGTGGTAATTCCAAAGGGGATGGAAGATATTGAGAAATTGGCATTTTTTATGTGTAAAAATTTAGAGCAGGTAACCATAGGAAGCGGTGTAGCTTGTATTGAAACAAATACATTTTATGGCTGCGGCAAATTGAAAAATATTACATTGCCTAATTCCGTTTCAGAAATTGAGGATTATGCCTTTATGGACTGTGCATCCTTGACGGAAATAGCAATTCCAAATGGTACGGCTTATCTTGGCACCGGTTTGTTTCGAGGTTGTAAAAGTTTAGAAACGGTTAGTATTCCAAATTCTGTGAAGATGATTGACGAAGATACTTTTGAAGATACTGATGCAGTGATTATTTGTGAGGAGGGAAGTGCTGCCCACAAATATGCGTTGAATCATGGCATACAGGTAGAAATAGTGGATCATGTGAATAATATTACAGAGAATGAGCCGGAAGACGAAGATGAAGACGAAGAAGAAGACGAAGAAGATGATGGTGCTGATGAAGAAGATGAAGATGAGTTCGTTTATGATATTACATATAAACTCAATGGCGGTAAGCTGAAAGGTGTTATTATCAGTGAATATGATGGTACTTACAGCATTCGTCTTCCAAAGGCTGTAAGAAAAGGATACACTTTCCTTGGCTGGTATGAAAATGGTAAAAAGGTTACCGTTATTAAGAGAGGCAGTACCGGAGATAAAACTTATGTGGCAAAGTGGAAGAAGGTTACAAAGCCCTCTAAAGTTTCTATTTCCTCTGTAAAGAATAGTGGTTCAAAGAAAATGACCGTAAAGTTAAAAAATGTCAGTGGTGCCAAGGGTTATCAGATAGTGTATGCAACCAATAAGAGTTTTTCGAAAAATGTAAAGAAGATAACCTTGAGCAGCAATGGAAAAACAGTCAAGGGTTTAAAGAGAGGAAAGACCTATTATGTAAAGGCTAGAGCCTATAAAGTGGATTCTGCAAATAACAAGATATATGGAAGTTATAGTTTTGTGAAAAAGGTGACCATCAATAAATAATAATGTGAAATCAAAAGGCACTCGTAAGAGTGCTTTTTATAAAAAATAGACAAAGAAAGTAAGTAAGATATATACATATTGATAATTATGATGGAGAAGACATATGATTTGTTGACTTTTGTAATTGTAAATGATAAAATTTTTACAAAAGTATTAGATGGATATTGCGATTTCATGTATTAATTCAACAAGAAAGGAAAGAAGGAGAGAAAGTTATGAAGCGGAAAATGAAGAAAATGTTGGCAGCTATGCTTGCATTTATACTGACAATGCTGTGTTTATGTGATTTTTCCGGTGGAAATCTGGCATATGCAGCAGAAAATTCTGTCATTATTCATTTCAAAACCCAATGGGGCGGTGCCGACATCTTCTATTGGAGTCGGGACGGACAGTATGATAAGAATGTGCGATGGACAGGAAAGAACATGAACTCTGAGGGGGATGAATGGTATACATATACTTTTGATAACACCTCTGAGGTTGAATTTATGTTCAACTACCATGGAAAGCAGACAACCTATTTTAAGGAAACAACCGGTGAACATTGGTATGTGGGGGAAACCTCATATGATCATAAGCCGGATGAAACGGAAATTACTCCAACTGCCACACCGGGGCCAACGAATACTCCCAGACCGGTGGCAACCTCCACGAAGGCACCCACAGCAATAGCAACCAGCGTACCAACGGCTACAAACATGCCAACAGCAACCAATGTACCGACCGGCAGCACTGTGGCAACCAATACCCCGGTACCCACAGAGAGTTTAGAGGATGCATGGCATACGGTAAGACCAGTGACACCTACTATGGCACCACAGGTAACATTGAAACCATCCTCTGGTTCTATTGTGCTTCACTGTTATAGCACAGAGGATAAAGTAAGTGTGTATTACTGGAATGTAAATAGAGGAGTGAATACTCCGGTAGCATGGCCGGGTGTGGATATGGTATCCGAAGGAAATGGCTGGTATACATATACAATAGAAAATGCAAGCTATGCAAGTATTGTGTTTGTTGCCGGAAATAAAGAAAGTGATGAATTTTCCAATATTAGATCAGGAGAATGCTGGTACAGAGATGGTGTTTTATCAGATGAAAATCCAAATGGAGAAAACGTGACACCTACAGCGGTCATCGAACCAACCAATACCACTGCACCTACTGTTACTCATGGAGCGGATGCAACCAATACACCGATACCTACGATAACAGAGGTGGAGACGACACCTACAGCCGGGGTCACAGAGGCAGTCACATTAACACCAGAACCAAGTGCCACAGAGACACCCACATCAACACTGGAACCAACAGCTACTCCCAAACCGGAAGTGAAGGGTAAGATGATTCTTCACCTTAAGGCAGAAGGAAGTACGCCTACCATATATTACTGGGGCGGAGACGGATCTGCCAGTGGTAATCCGATAGAATGGCCGGGTACCGCCATGGAAGAAGACGTGAAAGATGGCTGGTATGTATATACCATCGAAGACTGTACCAAGAGCAACATTATTTT
This sequence comes from uncultured Lachnospiraceae bacterium, assembly GCA_947174015.1. Lineage (GTDB taxonomy): Bacteria > Bacillota > Clostridia > Lachnospirales > Lachnospiraceae > RUG11237. Next base: position 3,181 of record CAMWHJ010000074.1, read on the forward strand.
TGTAACTTCAGGGGGACAGACAGATGATTTAAGTCAGACAGAGGGCGAATGGTGGTATCAGAATGATGAGTGGTACGATTACGATCCGGCAGGTCCCACACCAACACCAGGACCGACCAATACGCCAAGACCGACCAATACACCAAGACCGACCAGAGATCCCAGCAAGCCAACGCCAACACCGTCAGCTTCCGGGGACTTTAGAGATGAAACCATTTACTTCTTGATTACCACCAGATTCTATGACGGAGATCCGTCAAATAATGTATATACGGATGGTGATTATGAGGCACAAAATGATAAAGTGAATGATCCCTCATGGCGCGGAGATTTCAAAGGCTTAATAGAAAAATTAGACTATATCAAGGCACTGGGCTTTACAGCCGTATGGATTACTCCGGTGGTGGAAAATAAGAGTGCTTATGATTATCATGGATACCATGGATATAACTTTACCAAGATAGATGAGAGATATCTGTCCGATGGTGTCAGCTATCAGGATTTGGTGGATGCCTGCCACGAAAAGGGTATGAAAGTAATTCAGGATATTGTACTAAATCACTGCAGCCAGTTTGGAGAAGAAAATTTACTCCAGGTTCAGGGCAGTAACATTGCTGAACGAAATCAGATTATTATGAATGGCAAGGGAGATTATGAGGGCGACGATGCCATCTTCCACCACAATGGATACACAGACAGTGGCGGATATGACAATTATGATCGTCAGATATCAACTATGGCTGATGACTGCTTTGACTTAGAGACAGAAAATCCTACCGTGTACAATTATCTGATTGATTGTTATAAAGATATTATCGCAACAGGTATTGATGGTTTCCGTATTGATACGGTAGCCCATATTTCAAGATTAAACTTAAACTCTACTTTCCTGCCTGCCTTTAGAGAAGCTGCTGGCGAAAACTTCTTTATGTTTGGTGAGGTATGTACCAAGGGAGAAGATGTGTGGTATCGTGACCATCCGGGAATTTCCACCTGTTTCTATACATGGGCGGAGGACTCAGAATGGAAGAGCAAGTGGACAACAAGTACTTCTGCCAATGAAAAGTTAGTTGCTGAGCATTTTCAGGCAAATGAAGATAAAAATAAGCAGCCAACCAGTGACAATGCTTTTCTAAAAGGAAATGAATACCATACACCGGATTATTCACAGAGTTCCGGTTTGGCAAGCATTGATTTCCAGATGCACTGGGCTTTTGAGAGTGCTTCCAAGGCATTTAACATGGCAAGACAGGAGGATGCATATTTCAATGACAGTACTTACAATGTGATGTATGTAGATTCCCATGATTATGGTCCAAATGGAATGTATGATATACGTTATCCACAGGGAACCGATGCTTGGGCAGAGAACTTAAGCCTTATATTTACTTTTAGAGGTATTCCTTGTATTTACTATGGAAGTGAAATAGAATTTATGAAAGGTGCACCGATTGATAAGGGAACCAAGGCAAAATTATCTACAACGGGACGTGCTTACTATGGTGAGCATTTGGAAGGAACAGTGACAGCTACCGATTTTGGCGATTATACAGCAAGCGGTACGGTGGCAGAGACCTTGAATCAGCCGTTGTGCAAGCATCTGCGCCGACTGAATAAGATTCGTGCAGCAGTTCCGGCACTTCGTAAGGGACAGTATTCTACGGATAATGTCAATGGAAATATGGCATATAAGCGCCGTTACACCGCAGAGGGTGAGGACAGCTTTGCATGTATTACTGTCTCCGGTGATGCAACTTTCAGTAATCTGCCGGGAGGAACTTATGTGGATGCGGTAACAGGAGATTCACAGACCATACCAGAGGGAGGAACCTTAACGGCAAAATGTTCCGGACAGGGTAACTTAAGAGTTTATGTGTTAGATACTTCTCAGTCACCGGCACCGGGGCAGGTTGGTGCAGACATTGACGATACGTTCATGAAATAAGGAAAAGAAGAATGCACATAACTGTAAAAGCCGGAATCATTACAAAAGAAGAATAAGCCATGAAGTACAAAAAACCATGCAATGAGTAAGATAGAACTATATTGTAACTGTCCAGTATCTGGACAGTTACAATAATTTTTAAATTTGTGGAAAGGAGAGGAAGACATGAAGAAGAAAATGAAAAAAGCGGCAGCACTATTGCTGGCATTGACATTAACTATTTTGTCAGTATGTGACTATTCACATGGAAGTATTGCCTATGCAGCAGAATCTAATGTGACCATTCATTTTAAAACAGATTGGGGTGGTGCTGACATCTTCTACTGGAGCCGGGACGGCAAGTATGACAAGAATGTGAGATGGACAGGAAAAACTATGAGTGAAGAGGGGGAGGATTGGTATACATATACCTTTGAAGATACCTCAGAGGTTGAATTTATGTTCAACTATCGTGGAAAGCAGACAACCTATTTTAAGGAGACCACTGGTGAACATTGGTATGTGGGGGAAACTTCATATGATCATAAGCCGGATGTAGCGGAGATTACTCCCACTGCCATACCGAAGCCAACCAACACCCTTAGACCAGTGGTAACCAATGAGCCAGAGGCAACTTCCACAAAGGCACCAACACCGACAGCAATCGGCGTGCCGACAGCAACAGATATGCCAAATGTAACAAATACGCCGGTTGCCACTGTACCAACCAATACTCCGGTACCCACAGAGAGTTTGGAGGATGCATGGCATACAGTGAGACCGATAACACCAACCATGGCACCGCAGGTAACCTTGAAACCTGCTTCCGATTCCATTGTGCTTCACTGTTATAGCACAGAGGATAAGGTCAGTGTGTATTACTGGAATGTAAATAGAGGAATAAATACTCCCGTAGCTTGGCCGGGTGTGGATATGGTATCCGAAGGAAATGGCTGGTATACCTACACAATAAAAAATGCCAGCTATGCAAGTGTTGTATTTATTGCCGGAAATAAAGAAAGTGATGAATTTACCAATGTTAGATCAGGAGAATGCTGGTGTAAGAATGGTGTGTTATCAGATGAGAATCCCAATGGAGGAGATTTGACACCTTCCCCTACGGCAGCCAATGAACCCACTAACACTAATGCACCTACAATTACCCATGAACCAGATGTAACCAATACACCAACACCTATGGTAACGGGTGCAGAGGCAACTCCTACAGCAGAAGCAACAGAAACACCGAAACCAAGTGCCACAGAAGCACCCACATCAACACCGGAACCAACGCCTACTCCCAGACCGGAAGTGAAGGGTAAGATAATTCTTCATTTTAAGTCAACAAGTGGTACACCTACCATATATTATTGGGGCGGAGACGGAGCTGCCAGTGGTAATCCGGTAGATTGGGACAACCGCCCAGCCATGGAAAAAGACATTAAGGATGGCTGGTATGTATATACTATCGAGGACTGTACCAAGAGTAATATTATTTTTGTATCTTCTGGGGGACAGACAGATGATTTAAGTCAGACGGAAGGAGAATGGTGGTACAAGGATGGTAAATGGTATGATGATGACCCAGACGGTCCTACGCCTACACCGGGACCAACCAATACACCAGGACCGACCAATACACCAAGACCAACTAATACACCAAAGCCTACCAGAGATCCTAATATGACAGCAACACCCACACCGGAGATGGCAGGCAGAACCGACTTTAGAGATGAAACCATTTACTTTTTAATGACAGCAAGATTCTATGACGGTGATCCCAAGAATAATGTACACTGTGACCATGATGCAGAGGTAGGGAACGGTGATGATGATCCGGCATGGAGAGGTGATTTTAAGGGGCTGATTGATAAACTGGATTATATCAAGGCTTTGGGCTTTACCGCTATTTGGATCACTCCGGTGGTTGAAAATGCTTCTGGCTATGATTTCCATGGATATCATGCCATCAACTTTAGAAAGGTGGATCCCAGATTAGAGTCTGACGGTGCCACCTATCAGGATTTGATTGATGCTGCACATGCAAAGGGCATTAAGGTTATTCAGGATATTGTATTACAGCATACAAGTAATTCTGGCGAAGAGGGACTATTCCCCATTCAGGACAAAGAATATGTATTAGATCAGGGTGCCGCTGGAAATTCCAGTAAGGCAGTGCCTAAGAGTGAAGCTTTGGCAAGTCTTAACAGCTTTATTAATGAGGCCAGTGGAGGAGAATTTACGGATTATCTTACAGCAGAGCAGCAGGATCCTGCAAGAGGTCCATCCTACATGTATCAGGCAAGAGATCGCTGGATGAAGTCGGCAGATACTATTTACCGTTATAAGGTAAATATCGGCTGGGAGGACTTTACTGTTACTACAGGACAGTTTGCCGGCGATTGTATGGAATTGAATACGGAAATGCCTCAGGTATATGAATATTTAGTAGATACTTATAATGGTTATATCGATATGGGGGTTGATGCTTTCCGTATTGATACGGTAAAGCATATTTCAAGACTTACCATGAACACTGTGTTCTTGCCGGAGTTCCAAAAACATGCGGCTGAAAATGGAAATGATAAATTCTTCTCCTATGCAGAGGTAGCATGTAGAGTAAACGAGTTTGTAAACCATAACAATGCCTGTGTATCACCATTTTGGTATACATGGAAGTCAGATAAAACATATAACTGGAATTTTAATTCTACCGATGGAAAGGATAATCTGAAATTATGTGAAGAGGAGTATAATGCAGGATATCCAAACAGTGGTGCAGAGCAACAGCCAAAATCTCAGAATGCTTTCCTGAATGGAAATGAATATCATGCTCCGGATCATAGTTTAAGTTCCGGCATGGGCGTGATTGATTATGGAATGCATTTCAATTTTGCATATGCAGGGAAAGCCTTTGGAATTGCAAAACAGGAAGATCCATATATGAATGATTCCACCTACAATGTGGTATATGTAGATTCTCATGATTATGGTCCTGCGGTGGATGGTCAGAATTCGCAGGATGGCAACGACATCTGGAGATACAGCGGCGGTACCGATGCGTGGGCAGAAAACCTGAGCTTTATGTTTACGTTCCGAGGAATTCCATGTCTCTACTACGGCAGTGAAGTGGAATTTAAGGCAGGAGCAAGAATTGATGATTACTCCAAACCACTGGCAGATACGGGTCGTGCATACTTTGGTGATTATCTGGAGGGAGAAGTTACGGCAACCGACTTCAGTGAATATACGGCAAGCGGTAAGGTGGCAGAAACTTTAAACAGCCCACTGGCAAAGCATATCCAGCGTTTGAATAAGATTCGTGCAGCAGTTCCGGCACTGCGCAAGGGGCAGTATTCCACCGAAGGTGTCAGCGGAAACCTTGCCTACAAGCGCCGTTATACCGCTGAGGGCGAAGACAGCTTTGTGTGTGTAACGGTCAGCAATAATGCAACCTTCAGCGGTATTCCGGGTGGAACCTATGTGGATGCAGTTACCGGAGAAAGCCAGACGATACCGGAGGGTGGAACTTTAACAGCAAATTGTTCCGGAAAGGGTAACTTAAGAGTTTATGTATTAGATACTCCTCAGTCACCGGCACCAGGCAAGGTAGGAGCAGAAATTGCAGATTCCTATTTAAAATAGTGCATTAGTTATAAAATTACAAGAAAGGAGAAGCGCTATGAAATTTAAGAAGTTATTATGTGGCATTTTGGCAGCAGCTTTGATTGTGGGAAATCTTCAGGCAGACCTATTGGTATATGCAGCAGAAGAGAAGGTAGAGAGCCAAGAGGTGAACGCAGCCTCAAAAAGCGACTTTGTCTTTGACAAGGCAAATGCTGCCATTACAGAATATAAAGGAAATAGTGATGTGGTAGAGATTCCATCTATCATTGATGGCACGGCAGTCAAGACCATTGCAGATGTGGCATTTGCCGGTAATGACGGCATTACGGAGGTAGTGATTCCTGAGGGAATCACTGCCATTGGTAAAGAAGCTTTCCTGCGGTGCAGGAATTTGAAGAAGGTTACCATTGCAGACAGTGTTACTGATTTGGGAGAACTGGCATTTTTCCGATGTGAAAGCTTACGAAGCATAAATTTGGGAAAAGGAATTACAACCATAAAAGAAAACACCTTCTACGGCTGTACTAGTCTAAAAACTTTGGAAGTGCCGGAGTCGGTTACCGAAATTGAGGCACACGGATTTTACGATTGTTCCGCACTGGAAGAGATTTCCATTCCGGAAAGTGTGAGAACCTTTGGAGAAGAAGTGTTTACCGGTGCAGAGAATGTGAAGATTTGCTGTAAAAAGGACAGCCCGGCTCATATTTATGCAGAAAGCATCAACTTGGCATATGAGATCGTGAGGGATGTGATAGTCCCCAGCAAAGCACCCACTGCAACCGCAGCACCTACCAAGGTACCGACCACAGCACCGACCACAGTGCCTCAATATGGAAGTTATAAAATCACCTATAATTTAAAGGGTGGAAAACTGGTTGGAACAGCGGTGACAGAATATGATGGAAGTATAACCATCCGATTACCCCAGGCACAGAGAAAGGGGTATACCTTTGGCGGCTGGTATACGGAAAGTTCTTATAAAAATAAGATAACTGTTTTAAGAAAGGGAACCAAGGGCAATGTAACTTTATATGCCAAGTGGAATAAGGTGACAAAACCTGCAAAACCAGTTATTTCTACGGTAAAGAACAGTAAGTCAAAGACAATGAAGGTTACTTTAAAGAAAAAAGTAAGTGGTGCAAAAGGGTATGAATTGGTATATGCAACCAATAAGAAATTTACCAAGAATAAGAAAACAGTGCGCTTTACTTCTGCCAGCAAGACAGTAAAGGGTCTGAAAAAGGGAAAGACATACTATGTAAAGGTAAGGGCTTACAAATTGGATTCCACCGGCGGCAGAGTATATGGAAGCTATTGCAGTAAAATAAAAACAGTAAAGATAACCAAATAAGGGTTGTTTTGGAAAATCCTCCATCTTTTTGTGGGGGATTTTCTTTTATACCCACAAGAAACCTCTTGAATAAATTTATAAAATCGTATAAGATAAATTATATGTGAATATTCGTGAGGAGGATACCAATATGAAAAGAATATTGTTCGTTGCTTCAGAAAGCGTACCATTTATGAAAACCGGTGGACTTGCCGACGTTGTGGGTGCACTGCCAAAATCATTTAATAAAGAATATTATGATGTAAGAGTGGTGATGCCCAATTATACATCCATACCATGGAAGTACAGACAGAATTTTGAATATGTACATCATTTCTATATGGATATGGGAAATTTGCCCTCCAAGCATGTGGGGATTATGAAGTATGTGTATCAGGGAGTAACTTACTATTTTATTGATAATGAAATGTATTTTGGTGGAGATAAGCCATATGGTGATATCCGCTATGACATTGAGAAATTTACTTTTTTCTCTAAAGCGGCATTGGCAATTTTACCGGTCATTGATTTTAAGCCGGATATTATTCATTGCCATGACTGGCAGACAGGACTGGTTCCTGTATATCTGCGTACTCTGTACCGGGAAAATGGATTTTTCTGGGGAACCAAGTGTATTATGACTATACACAATTTGAAGTTTCAAGGAGTATGGGATATCAAAACCTTTAAATATATTACAGGTCTTCCGGATTATACCTTTTCAGAATATGATATGGGGTATACCAGAGGATACGATAAGGATGCCAACATGTTAAAAGGTGGTATTGTGTACGCGGATTATGTGACCACAGTAAGTGATACCTACGCAGGAGAGATTCAGACAGGTTTTTATGGAGAAGGGTTAGACGGTTTACTGCGTTATAAGAATCACTCTCTCTGCGGAATTGTCAATGGTATTGATTATGACGAGTATAATCCGGAAACAGATAAATATGTATCCATTCATTATAATGCAGACAGTTTTGACAAAAAGATTTTCAGTAAGCGTGCCTTACAGGCAGAATTGGGATTGCCCATTGACGACAACAAGATGATGCTGGGCATTGTATCCCGTCTTACCGACCAGAAGGGGCTTGATTTGATCAAATGGGCTATGGATGGCATTGTAGATGAAAATGTGCAGATGGTAATTTTGGGAACCGGTGATTCGGAATATGAGAATTTCTTCCAGGATTATCAATGGAGAAATAAAGACAGAGTTTCTGTGAATATCTGTTTTTCAGAGAAGATGGCACATCGGATTTATGCAGGATGTGATGCAGTACTGCTCCCATCTCTTTTTGAACCATGCGGACTGACACAGTTGATTTCCCTGCGCTATGGTGCAGTGCCAATAGTGAGAGAAACCGGCGGCTTGCGGGATACGGTGGAGGCTTTCAATGAATTTGAAGAGAGAGGAACCGGATTCTCCTTCTACAATTATAATGGACAGGAATTGCTGGATACAGTAAATTACGCAAAGCGTGTATACTTTGATATGAGAGATAAATGGAATCGTATGGCAGTGCGGGGTATGAGAATGGATTTCTCATGGAATACGGCTGCCAAGAAATACGAAGATTTATACGGAAGGGTGCTTGGCTGGTAAGCCAAGAATGTAATGATTAGGAGGTGTTTGAAGGATTGCGAAGCAATGCAGCAATCCGCAGCAACAGTCGGGAGCAAAATACCTTTTGACCCCAACATCATAGTATTAAAAAATTAGGAGAAGAGAAATGGAATTTTTATTTAGAAAGAAGAGATGTCACACAACAGGCTTAGGCAAAGCTGTATGTATGTTACTTGTACTTTTATGTGTGATTTCCATGGGAGGTCTGTCTGCTGTGACAGCTAAGGCGGCCGCCACGGGAATTACACTGCAGGCACAGACGGACAACAGTGTTAAGATTTCCTGGCAGCATGTGGATGAAGCAGTTTCCTATACCATTATGCGTGCTGATATGAGCAGACAGTCCACCAGTCCCTCCGTTCCGGCGAAAGAGGATTATGTGACAATAGCAGATGGACTTACCACCCAGAGTTATATGGACAAAAATTTGGAATTATACAAAAATTACTGGTATAAAGTGGCGATCTTGGATAATAAGGGTGAACTGCGTGAATTGGGTATAGAAAGTATCAGCCTGAGTTTTAACACATTAAAGAATATTCATGCTGTCTCCAACGGAGCAAATGTAACCATCACATGGGATGCTGTACCGGGGGCAAAGCAGTATATTGTTACCAGAGGTTATGTATTTAACGGAAATTTTATTAAAGATGATTATGAAAAAATTGTCAACAGCAATATTTTTACCACTGACAGCAATCCATCCAGAAGTTATCAGTATGATGTGAAAGCATATTTAAAAGATGGTGAAAATATCTATCAGAGTGACAATGACGGTACAGTTGTTCATATACTGACAGCACCACAGAATGTGAAGGCAACAGTAAATAATTACAATACAGTAACCCTCACTTTCCAGACGGTGGAGGATGCAGATGGTTATACGATTTACCGTTCTGCATCAAAAGACGGAACGTTCAGTAAGATTGGAACCGTGGATAAAACCTCAAGTTCTTATAAGGACACCGGACTCACCACCGGGCAGGATTACTATTATCAGGTGGAGGCGTTTAAGACAGGTTCTTCCATGGTTAGTGCAGGAATTATGAGTAATCAGGTGGCTGCGAAACCGGTGTTGGCGACTCCGGTATCTGTAAAAGCGGTCAGCAAAAGCTATAACAGTATTGTGCTTACTTGGGATAAGGTGGAAGGTGCCAAGACGTATGATGTATATCGTTCAACTTCCAAGAATGGAGAGTACACAAAGATTGCCAGTGTTACAAAAAATACATACACTGACAAAAAATTGGAAACCAACAAAAAATTTTATTATAAGGTAGTGGCAGTAAGAGACAGCCAGAGTAGTAATGAAAGCAAACTGGTAAACAGTAAGGCAGTGCCTGCTGCTGCCAAAACTATGACCATTACCAGTCAGGATTACAATGAACTTGTGATCAAATGGAGTAAAGTAAGCGGTGCAGATAAGTATGTATTGTATCGTTCCACCAGCGTGGAAAGCGGATACAAAAAGTTAGGTACTTTTACAAAGACTTCTTATACGGATACCAAAGTAAAGGGTGGTACACCGTATTATTACAAACTGGTGGCTTACAGCGGAAGTGCCAAGGGAACACAGCGTATTGAGGCAGGTGTGGCAGTAACCAAGGCAACAGATAAAATTGCAGTGGAAAATAAGACAGCTACCTCTAATAAGATTACATGGAATAAGATTATCGGTGCTCAAAAGTACAGAGTTTATCGTTCTACCAAGAAGAACAGTGGTTATCAGGCCATCGGTAAGACAAGCAAGACCAGCTATACAGACAAAAGTGCGAAGGTTGGCGTAAAATACTACTATAAGGTCTGTGGAATTATCAATAACTATGACGGAGCATTAAGTGAGCCAAAATCCATAGTGGCAAAGCCTTCCAAAGTTTCTAACCTGCAGGTTACCGGATCTGGAAGCGGTAAGGCGAAACTAACGTGGACAAAATCAGCAGATGCAGACAGTTATCAGATTTATGTGTCCTCAGAGGCAAAGTCAGGTTATCGGTTGGCGAAGGAAGTAACCGGCAGCAGCTGTGTGGTAAGTCTGGCATCTAATTCCACCACTTATTACAGAGTATATGCTGTGAATTCTGGTGTAAAAGGCAAATATAAACAGATTTCCTATACTGCAATATCCGGCATTAGCTTAAACAAAACAGAAGCTGATATTAAAATTGGCGGAGCATTACAGCTGACAGCCTCTATGCTTCCGGAAAAGGCCACTGATAAAAATGTAGAGTGGAAGACGTCCAATAAAAAGGTGGCAACCGTAACAAATACAGGTCTTGTAACTGGTAAACAGAATGGTACCTGTACCATTACAGCAACAGCCAGCAATGGTATGACAGCAACCTGCCGCATTACCGTAAGTCAGATTATCATTGTACTGGATCCGGGACATGGCGGAAGCGATCCGGGAACAACTTTCAATGGTGTAGTGGAAAAGAATGTGAATTTAAAGATTGCATTATATGCAAAGGCAGAATTAGAGACTTACAAAAATGTAAAGGTGATTATGACCAGAACAGGGGATACCTATCCTTCACTTTTAGAGAGAAGCCAGATTGCCGGAGACAATAAGGCAGATTTCTTTGTGAGCATTCACTGTAATATGCTTGCCAGCAAGACTACCAAGGTCAACGGCTCAGAAGTATATGCATCCTTAAATCCTACATATGCAGCACCTACCAGCAGAATGGCAAATATGGTAATGTCAGAACTTACCAAGGCAGGCATGCAGAGCCGGGGAGTTAAGACGGTTCGAGGAGAAACCGGAGCAGATTATTATGCGGTAATTCGTAATACCGTAGCCAGAGGGGTGCCTGCAATTCTGATTGAAGAAGGGTACTTGTCAGGCAGCCATGATTATGGTGTCTTGACCTCTGATGTAGGTCAGAAGAGGTTAGGCGTGGCAAATGCAACAGCCATTGCAACTTACTTTGAGTTGAAAAAATAAGGTAACTGTTCAGTAGGTCTGTGCATTTACTGCACAGACCGTAAGAAAAAGTG
>CAMWHJ010000075.1 GCA_947174015.1 uncultured Lachnospiraceae bacterium
AGGCAATTTTGCATGGTTCTTTGCTCGTAACTATGAAGGTACTGAATAGTTACGACAGTTTTAAATCAGCAGGCAGGATTGAAATGGCAATGGAAAGTTAAAAATAGAAAAGGCGGTCACTATGGTAGAAAATTACAAGTGTTTATATTTAGGCGGTGAGGGAGAAATTGTAGAGAAAAAATCTCGTTTTATTGCCACTCTTCAGCCAGTGGAAAGTGAGGAGGAGGCAATGGCATTTCTTGAGAAAATGAAAAAAAAATACTGGGATGCCAGACATAACTGTTCTGCTTATGTGATAGGAGAAAAGGGAGAGCTGGAGCGCTGCAGCGATGACGGTGAACCAAATGGAACAGCAGGGAAGCCTATGCTGGAGGTACTTAGAGGGCTGGAGCTTCGTAATGCGGCAGTGGTGGTTACGCGCTATTTTGGAGGTACTTTACTGGGAACCGGAGGTTTGGTGCGTGCTTACACTCAGGCGGTAAAAGCAGGGATTGAAAACAGTGTGGTGGTGGAGAAAATACTGGCTGTGAAATTGAACATCGGTATCGATTATAATGGTGTGGGCAAAATTCAGTATATTTTAGGACAGAGACAAATCCAGATATTGGAATCAGATTATGGGGAACGTGTGAAAATAACCGCTTTAGTTCCCCTGTTTATGGTGGATATTGTGCAGAAAGAAATCACGGAGGGTACCAATGGACGAGCTGTCTTAGAGCAGGGGCCGCAGATATACTTTGGCATGGCAGACAAGGAGATTGTACTGTTTGACCATTAAATGATTCAGGAATCCAAAATAAATTACACAAGGAGGAGCAGATGAGCTTAGCGGACAAGATTTTTATTAACATGTGTCAGGATATTATAGAAAATGGTTACAGCACAGAGGGGGAGAAGGTGCGCCCCAAATGGGAGGACGGAAGTTTTGCCTATACCATCAAGCAGTTTGGGGTGGTAAACAGGTACGATTTATCTAAGGAATTTCCGGCGATTACTTTGAGAAAGACTGCCATCAAAAGTGCAACAGATGAAATACTCTGGATTTGGCAGAAAAAATCCAACAATATCAATGAGCTGCACAGCCATATTTGGGATAGCTGGGCATCTGCAGACGGCTCCATTGGAAAAGCATACGGATATCAGCTGGGGGTTAAGCACAAGTACAAAGAGGGAGAAATGGATCAGGTTGACAGAGTGCTGTTTGACTTAAAAAACAATCCATACAGCAGGCGCATTATGACAAATATTTATGTACATCAGGATTTACATGAGATGAATCTGTATCCTTGTGCATACAGCATGACCTTTAATGTAACCCAGAAAAAGGAGACAGACAGACTCACCTTGAATGGTGTACTAAATCAACGTTCTCAGGATATCTTAACAGCCAATAACTGGAATGTGTGCCAGTATGCCATTTTGCTGATGATGATTGCACAAGTCTGTGATATGGAAGCAGGAGAGCTGCTGCATGTGATTGCAGATGCACATATTTATGACAGACATATTCCCATTGTGAAAGAACTGATTACCAGAGACACCTATCCGGCACCAAAGGTAAGCTTAAATCCGGAAATCAAAGATTTTTACCAATTTACTCCGGAGGATGTGATTGTGGAAAATTATATCACAGGACCCCAAGTAAAAAATATTCCAGTGGCAGTGTAGGAACAGCAAAAGAAAGGCGGAAAAGAAAATGAATTTAATTGTAGCAGTAGATAAAAATTGGGCAATCGGCAAGAATAATAAGCTTTTGGTGCGGATTCCAAGCGATCAGAAATGTTTTCGTCAGGAAACCACAGGAAAAGTGGTGGTTTTAGGGCGGAAAACCTTAGAGACCTTTCCAAATGGACTGCCTTTAAAGAATCGTACCAATATTATATTGTCCAAAGATAAGAATTATAAGGTAAAGGATGCCATAGTAGTTCATTCCCTCCATGAGCTTTTAGAGGGACTAAAACAGTACGACAGTAAGGATGTATACATTATTGGCGGAGAAAGTGTCTATCGGGAAATGCTTCCATACTGTGATACAGCCCATGTGACGAAAATAGACCATTCCTATGATGCTGACACTTATTTTCCGAATCTGGATGATATGGAGGACTGGGAGATTACCGCTGTCAGCGAAGAGCAGACCTATTTTGATTTAGAATTTGAATTTGTAAAGTATGAGAGAAAAGGGATGTAACCGGTGGAAAATTTTATATACAGTATCAATGCTACCTTTCCAGTTTTTCTGGTGATTGTCATAGGGTATTTTTTGATGCAGATAGGAATATTAAATGAAGATTTTGTCACGGTTGCCAACAAGTTTAATTTTAAAGTAACGCTGCCTTTTTTGGTATTTCGTGATATTTCCGGTGCCAATATCAGAGAGGATTTTGATGTGGTTTTTGTATTATTCTGTGCCGGTGCCACCACAGTTTGTTTTTTTGCCATCTGGGGACTTTCAAAATGGATCATTCAGGACAAAACCATCACAGGGGCATTTGTACAGGCATCCTTCCGCAGCAGTGCAGCAGTCATGGGAATTGCCTTTATCCAGAATATCTATGGAAACTCCGGCATGGCACCGTTGATGATTATTGGTTCTGTCCCCTTATACAATATCTATTCGGTGATTGTACTGACCATGGAAGCAGAGGACAGCAAAGAGGGGAAAGAGAGAATTCAGAAGGCATTGAAAGGAATTGTCACCAATCCCATTATTATCGGTATTTTACTGGGGTTAGCGTTTTCTCTTTTGGGGTTTAATTTCCCGACCGTGATAAATAAGACCATACAGAATATGGCAGTGCTGGCATCCCCTTTGGCACTGATTGCCATCGGGGCAGGCTTTGAAGGGCGTAGGGCATTGGCAAAGATGAAGCCCACCATTGCAGTGGCATTGATTAAGCTGGTGATTCAGACGGCGGTATTTTTGCCCATTGCCATTCAGATGGGATTTCGTCAAGAAAAATTAATTGCCATTCTTGTGATGCTGGCTGCCCCCACTACGCCAAGCTGTTATATTATGGCAAAGAATATGAAGAATGATGGTGTGCTGACAGCCAGTGCGGTGGTGGTTACCACATTATTGTCCTCAGTGACTTTAACAGCGTGGATTTATTTGTTGAAGACTTTAGGATTGATATAGTGAAATATTTTATTGACACCATTAAGGCAGACAATGCAAGAAAATCCATGAGACTACTGGCAGAAACAGTCAATACTTTGGAAAAGTATAGAATGTAAGAGGAAAATAGGAGAAGAGACATGCTGGATAAGGAGATGCGGGAACCTCTGTTTGATTATTTGGAGGAATTTTATGGAAAGATTCGCATTTTTGAGGAGAAAAATGCAGGCAGAAGCAGAGCTGATGTGATAGGAATTATTGATGGCAGCTTTATCGGTTTTGAAATCAAAAGCGACAGTGATTCTTATACACGTTTAAAAACCCAGACCAAGGATTATGATAAATTTTGTGATATTAATTTCTTGGTAATAGGAAAGAGCCATAAAAAGCAGGCAGAATTTCATATTCCAAGTTATTGGGGAATTATCTGTGTTTCGCAGGAAGAAGAACAGATAAAGGTGGAAATGCTTCAGATTCCCGGAAGAAATCCAAGTGTGTCCACAAAATATCAGATTAAATTCTTGTGGCGCCCGGAGCTGGCACAGATATTAAGGTGGAATGATATGCCCAAATACCAGCAGAAAAGCAAGCAGTTTGTGCGGGATAAGATTATAGAAAAGGTGGAAGAACATAAGCTCAAACAGCAGATGACGGATTTGCTGTTTGAGAGAGATTATGACAGGCTTTTGGAAGAGATACAACAGGTAAAGCAAAAACGCAGGGGGAAAATGTAACGGTTCAGGTATCTGAACTGTGATGGAAAACACGAAAAATGGATTTAGAGTGGGAGATGAAATACTGATGTAAAGGCACGGAGAAATGATTGGTAAAGATAGGAAATACATAGAGAGGGTGTTGAAAAATGTTGTGTGATGAAAAAGATTATTTCATGAGAGTGATTAAGGAAATGGTAAGAGTACTGTTTTCGCTTATGCTTGGAAAGGAATACAGGCAGGTAGAACAGGAGAAAGAAAACAAATATCAGGTGTCGGGGATTACATTAGAGGAATTAAAAACCATGGCAGATAAGGGGGAAATTAACCATGCGGAAGATTTGATGCTAAATTGCATTGATTATAGCAACAAAGAGGAAATTGCTGCAGCCGCATGTTTTTACAGGTATATAAGTGAAAAAGAAAAGGAATTCTTAGAGGAGAATAACTATTCACAGCAAGAGGTGCTGGAAGGTTTGCAGCAGTTGGCAGAAAAAGCAGGATATGGAGAAATTTTTGATATTATATAGAGCTGCACACCTTACTGTGCAGCTTGTATTCATGAAAAATAGAATGGATATCGCCAGTTACAATTCTTGGTAATCTAATTGCAGTTTTTGTAAAAACCGCTGCACCATCTGGTCCCATTCCTGATCTAGAGATTTATCCATAGTAAAAATATTCAAAGCAGTTCCTGTAATACAGGTGATGATACCACTGTCAAATCGGATATGAAAAAATAAACCGGTGATATCCCTTGTTGTGAAAGGCAGCCCTGTCTGTCTTAAAAGTTTTTCCACATTTTTTTCAGAAAGCTTAAATACAAACTTAAAATGCAGTGGTGTTTTTTTTCCCTTAATCATTTGCAGGCACAGGGGTTTTACTTCTGCCCAACGCACATAGGCACAGTCCGTTCCCAAGGCTTCCTGTTCTTCCGGAGTGTAAAATTCCAGGTTTCGGCTGCCCTCAAGCTGTATGGTAGTAAAGGTGGCAATGACTGCCTCCTTTACCAGAAAAGAATCAAAGTCCTCTCCCAGTAAAAGTTTATTCATAAAGTCTTTGGTATGCTCTATTTTTAATGAAATCATAAATCCTCCCAAAATTATTTTTGTACAAAGTAAAATCTAGTGTAATTGTTTCGCATTGCACTATGCATGTAGGGCATAATCGGAATTTATCCAAAAGGGATTGAATGACCGCTTGAGCTTATGGAACAATAAAAATTGTAAATACTAGTTTAATATAAACTATTTCAGAAAGAAACTCAAGTGAAAGAGCCTTTCTTTGAAAAAATTTTTGTGATATTATTGTAATGATGTAACGTTAAGGATAGTGAAGTAAGGAAGAGAAGGGTGAAAGAAAAAAAAAGAAAGGATAAAATGCAAACACACATCTTTCGCCTTTTGTGTTTGCGCCTCAAATGAAAATGCAGGCATTTTTGCTTGAGGCTTGGTGTAAATTATGAACAGAGAACAATGTAATAGGGGATTGATGGAACTGACGAATTGTGCTGTTTCACCATTTCATGCAGTAGCTTATGTGGAAGAAAAGTTAAAGCAAGCAGGCTTTACAGAGCTGCATATGAAAGACAAATGGCAGATGAAAAGGGGAGAAGGCTACTATATCAATCATCATGGCACTACCATGATAGCCTTTACCATTGGGAAAGATTTTAAGCCTGAGGATGGATTTCGTATTGAAGCATCCCACACAGATTTTCCATGCTTTCGTGTAAAGATTAATCCGGAAATGGCAGAAGAGAAGTATGAAAAGCTTAATGTGGAAAGCTATGGCGGCTTAATATTAAATACTTGGATGGACAGACCACTTTCCATTGCCGGAAGAGTGGCATTGCGTTCAGAGGATGTTTTTCATCCGGAAATGGTGTTGATAGATATGAAAAAGCCGGTGGCAACGATACCAAACCTTGCGATTCACATGAATCGGGATTTAAATAAAGGCGTGGAGTTGAATAAGCAGACGGACACAATCCCTGTGGTGGGTATGTGGGGAGAAGAGCTGGAGAAAAAGGATTTCTTTGTGAAGTTTCTGGCAAAAGAGCTGGGGGTGAAGCAGGAGGATATTGTAAATTTTGACTTGAATCTTTATAACACAGAACAGGCTTGCTATATTGGCATGAAGGAGGAATTTATCTCTGCCTCCAGATTAGACAATATGACTTCCGTATATGCAGTGATGGAAGCTCTGCTTGCAGGGAAGAGAGAACAGGGCATCAATGTGGGAGCCTTTTTCGACCATGAGGAAATTGGCAGTAAAACCAAGCAAGGGGCAGGCTCCATGCTTTTAAACCATGTGCTGGAAAAGCTGTATTTAAGTCTGGGCTGTACGGAATTAGATTACAAAAGTGCCTTTGGAACAAGTATGTTATTGGCAGTGGATGTGGGACATGGCTATCATCCCAATCAGAATAAAAAACATGACCCGGTAAATAAGGGAGGCTTGAATCAGGGGATCAATATCAAACAAGCGGCTTCTCAGTCCTATGCTACAGATAGCGAGGGAATTGCCATTGTGACACAGATATGTGATAAATATCAGATACCTTATACTCAGTTTACCAACCGTTCCGATGCAACCTCCGGCAGTACCTTAGGTTCCATTGCTTCAGCCATGCTTCCAGTTCTTACCGTAGATGTGGGCGTGCCGCTGGTGGCAATGCATTCTGCCAGAGAATTGATGGGAAGTGAAGACCAGTTGTCTTTGGTAAGGTTATTGCAGGAATTTTATTCCATATAATATATAAGCAAATTTGAAAACTGTACAAAAAAGCATATATAATTGTGTAATATTATTAATGTTCATATCCAATGTCATTGGTTCTGAATAGTTACGAAAAATAATTTCTTATGGATATGAGAAAGGGCATTTAAATTGCAACAGTTCAGACCTACCTGAACTGTTACATTAAATTAACTTATAAGAAAAAGGAGTAATTGCATGAAGATTATTGATACACATGTCCACATCGGAGGAGAAAATGTTGGATTTCACATGACAGAACAAATGGTTATGGAGATGATGAAGGACTATGATATTGCATACGCTATTGTGTCTAATGGTGATGCTGGGGAGTTCGATCATCAGCAACAAATTCTTGCCATACAGCATACTCAGGAAGAAGCACTTCAAAGAACCCTGGATTTTGCCAGGGCATATCCAGAAAAGATTGGTGTAGCAGTGTGGATAAAACCACACTTACAGGGGTTGACTAAGGAACTGGAGAAAATGATAGAAGAAAATCTGGACATAGTAAAGGCAATAAAACTTCACCCATTTCATTCTAATATATTACCGACAGATAAGAGGGTACTGCCATATTTGGAACTGGCAGAACATTATCATCTGCCTGTGGTCTCTCATACTGGAGGTTGTGAGGCTGCTGAACCAGTGCATTTGTATGAGGCAGCAAAAATGTTTTCAACTATTCCGTTTGTAATGGTACACATGGGGCTTGGCAGTGACAATCGTGAAGCCTTGGATTTATTAGGAAAAGCAGACAATCTGTATGGAGACACAACATGGGTGCCAATCTCTACAACCTTGGAGGCAGTTAAGAGATATGGGGCAGAAAAGATGCTTTTTGGAAGTGATGCACCAATTGATGGAAAGGATACTTATTTATGTAATCCCAAAGGGGAACGTTCTTTGTATCAGGACTATTTTCATGTGCTGCCAGAGTTGATTTCAGAAGCAGACTACCATAAGATTATGCATGAGAATGCAGAATGTCTATTTTCTATTTAAGGGAATATTTTGTATGATGGTATAAAATTATATAAAAAGCAGGAAGAGACTTGTAATATCCTCCTTTTCAAATAGCAATAAGTATGCCAGCTTTGAAAGGTGAAGTTTTTCGCAAAGGAGTTTTACCATGACCAGACCGGAACGTAGAAGAGGAAAGAAAAAATGCGAAAGGGATTTTGCGGCATTCTGCAAGATCATGAAGCAGTATTTCCCAAAGTTTAGTTTGAGGATGCGAGGTTCCTTGGGAAATACTGGCTGGTCTTTGGGGAAGGATATCTTCCAACCTACTTGAAAATTTTGGGAAACATCTGACAGGGGAAGATATACTTTTTTATAGAGGCACACGGATATGTAAAAGCCGTGACCTGACAGATATATTATAGCAAAGGAAGTGGTCTGTGGGAAGATGGAAAATAAAAAATATTGGAAGCGGGCAGCGGAAGTTATCCACATAAATGAAAAGGGGAGGATTCATCCGGACAGGGAATGAAGTAGAATGAAAAACTATTGTTGGAATGTGCTTTAAGTTTGGGAGTAAATAACCAGGTAAATGTTAGGAGGTAAGGACTATGAAGTGTAATGATTTTCAAAATGCATTAAAGAGTGTGCATTTTCCAGAAAATAAAGAACACACAGTTCCGGAAAAATGTAACTCTTCCAATCAGTGGAATCATTACGGATTGTGGTATACGTTGATTCCCGGTATTGTGGTTGTCTTGGGGCTAATCATATGGTCTCAGTTTTGGAATCATGATAACATATATGAGTTTTCAAAAAACCAATCTACGGAAGAAAAATCGAATATGGCAGCTTCATCGGATGGCTTATTATTACACAAAAATTACAGTGAAGAGGTTATTGAAGCGGATCCGTCTTGTAAATTATTATTTGAGAATGTAAAAGCAATGATAGAATATAAAGAGTTAGAAGGGATTTATATTTTAAATTGCAGTAATGATGTGATTGTAAAGCTTGCACATACCTCAGAAAATATGATTTATAAAGTTACAGAGCCAGGTACCTTTATGGTATTTTCGCAAAATAAAACAGGGGAGTTTGTCAATTTGAGTGAATATGTGACAGTGGAATATGAAATTCAAGAATGCAGTGAAATATCTGAATTATAGATAAGATAAGTACAGAATTTTTAGAAAGGCGGATTATACCTATGAAAAAATATTAAAAAATTTAATAACAATTATTTTGATAGTTACATTGATATTTGCAGGAAGCTCTAAAAATATTCACAACTTGTCATATCCCCCTTTTCAAATATCAATAAGTATGCTATTATATGTAGTAATAAAAACTACATTTGAAAATAAGGAGATTAAAATGAGCTATAAAATTGTCATAGACAGTTGTGGAGAACTAACACCGGAAATGAAATCAAGTGGAAAATTCAGCAATATACCATTAACCCTGCAAGTAGATAATCTGGAGATCATAGATGATGAAACTTTTCATCAGAAAGAATTTTTAGAAGCAGTGGCGAAGAGCCCAAACTGTCCCAAGTCTGCCTGCCCATCTCCGGAAAAATATAAAGAAGCTTGTGAGGGGGCAGAGGAACATGTATATATTGTTACCCTGTCTGCCAACCTTAGCGGTTCCTATAACAGTGCCGTTTTGGGCAGAGAACTGTATTTAGAAGAACAGAGCGAAAAAAGCAAGAATATTCATGTATTTAACTCTCGTTCTGCTTCGGTAGGTCAGAGTTTAATTGCTTTAAAAATTCAGGAATGTGAGGAAAAAGGTATGCCATTTTGTCAGGTGGTGGAAGAGACAGAGAAATACATTGGTGGGATGCGTACGTACTTTGTATTGGAAAATTTAGAGACACTCCGCAAAAATGGAAGACTTGGCTTGGTAAAGGCTCTGGTAGCCAGTGCATTAAAGATTAAGCCGGTGATGGGGGAAGATGGAGAGGGAAATATTCTTCAGTTGGATCAGGCAAGAGGGATCAATAAGGCATTGATGAAGATGATTGACCATGTGGAGAAAAATATAGAGAACCCTCAAGAGAAAATTTTGGGAATTACCAACTGTAACTGCCCGGAACGTGCGGAGATGATACGGGAGGAATTAGAGAGGCGTCTGAAAGTAAAAGATATCATTATGGTGGAGGCAGCAGGTGTCAGCAGTATGTATGCCAACGACGGCGGCATTATTATTGCAGTTTGATTTATATCCTATCCCTTCTTTTCATGTATTATATAATCAAAAATAGAGCTTTACAAGATAAATTAAGAACCTCAGCACAGTAAATCATGTGTGAAAAGCAAGGTGTTTTGTGAAAAAAATATGACAGGGCTTGCATATTTGTCCATATGCTGATATTATAGAAGATAGACTGGCAGGCTGTTGTTGTCTGTAATTAAGCAAAGTGAGGGAAACAAATGAGTCAGGAAAAAGTGGAACGTTACAAAAAAGAAAAAGCCAATCGAAAAAAGAATCTGAAAAAGGCGAAGCGACTGAAAGTATTGTATAAAGCCATTGTTGTGGTAGTGATGGTACTGATTGTGGGGGCTCTGGGATATACATCCTATCAGTCCTATCTTAGTAAACCAGTGGAAGTAACAGCTGATATGAGTGCTTTTGATGATTACGTGACAAATATTAATGCAGAAGAATAAAAGAATACTCTCACCGTAGGTGAGAGTATTCTTTTATCGTAACTAATCCTTTTTGGAAATATCTCTGTCAGAAATAGTTTTCAAAAACCGCATTTCCAAAATGGAAGGAATCATAGCATCCATGTTGTCATCTCTGGTATAGGGAATAAAACCTCCTGCCATGGAAGGATGACCACCTCCATGACCGAACCCTTCCAGGGCATTTTTAGTAATTTCGCCGGAATCATACAAAGCCTTGGTGCTTCGCACCGACAGTTTAACCCCTTCATCTTTATAAGAATAAACCACCGAGAAATTAACTTCTGCCAAATCCAGCATAAAATCTGAGATACAGGCAATCAAAGGCTCCGGACATCCGGCTCCTGTGTTGGCAAAGCTGATATCACCAAAGACCTTAATGGAATTTATAGCATTGGCATAGGATTTTAAGTCGCTTAGCTTAATGGTTGCCCGATCCAAACTCTCCAACAGTTTAATATCACTGATTCCATAAAGCATATGGAACATTTCCAAGTCCAGTGGTGATACACTGCGGGTTAAGTTGGCAGTATCAATTTTAATACCATATATCAGAGCAGTGGCAGTATTTCTGTCAATTGGAATATTGTTTTCCAGAAAATACTCTGCCACCATAGAGGCACAGGCACCTAAATCCGGGCGGATATCAGAGAAACGATAATCAATATGCTCAAAAACCGGATGGTGATCTAAGCATATGATTTCATCTCCGATCAAATCCTTAATGTTGGAATTTCCTTTCTGGGAATCCACTAATATGATTTCGTCGGAAGTAGTAGTATGAGAGTTTATGTCCAAATTAGTGATTTCGATTCCAAGGCACGCAATCATTTGATTGGTGCTATAACTGTCAATTTTTCCATAGTGGCATATGGAAGAGGAAATCCCTTTATATTTTAATAGCTGCTGTAATCCAAAGGCAGATGCAATGGCATCCGGATCTGGAAAATTGTGTGTCTGTATATATACATGTTTGTTTTTTATATGTTGTAAAATCGTATCAAGATTCGTCATCTGCTATACTCCACCTCATAGAGAAATCTATTGGTTGTTTTCTGTTTCTGCAAGTTTCATAGCACGAACCTTTAAAGGAAGTCCGAATAAGGTGATGAATCCGTCCGCATCGTGATGATCATATAATTCACCAGTAGTAAAACTTGCTAAGGATTCGCTGTATAAGGAATAGGGAGAAGTAGTTCCTGCTTTGATGATATTGCCCTTGTAAAGTTTGAACTTAACTTCACCAGTCACATACTGCTGGGTAGATTCCACAAATGCCTGAACTGCCTCCCGAAGTGGTGTGAACCATTTTCCTTCGTATACAATCTGAGCAAATTTATTCGCCATATCTTTTTTTGTTTCCATGGTAGCCCGGTCTAATACAAGCTCTTCTAATTGATTGTGGGCTTCCATTAAGATAGTTCCGCCTGGAGTTTCGTATACACCACGGCTCTTCATGCCTACCACACGGTTTTCCACAATATCAACAATGCCGATACCATGCTTGCCCCCCAAAGTATTTAATTCTGTAATGATTTCAGAAACCTTCATTTTCTTGCCATTGACAGAGGTGGGAATGCCCTTTTCAAAAGTCATGGTTACATATTCGCCCTCCTCAGGTGCCTTTTCCGGTGATACACCAAGAACCAATAAATGGTCATAATTCGGCTCATTTGCAGGATCTTCCAGCTCTAAGCCCTCATGGCTGATATGCCATAAATTACGGTCGCGGCTGTAACTGGAATCCACAGAAAAAGGAAGATGGATGCCGTGTTTTTGGCAGTACTCAATTTCATCTTCTCTGGACTGCATAGTCCAGATATCAGTCATTCTCCAAGGAGCAATTATCTTAATATCAGGAGCTAACGCTTTGATACCTAACTCAAAACGAATCTGATCGTTTCCTTTGCCCGTAGCACCATGGCAGATAGCAACGGCATTCTCCTTACGGGCGATCTCCACCAGTCTTTTTGCAATGGCAGGACGAGCCATGGAGGTGCCAAGTAAATACTTATTTTCGTATACAGCACCAGCTTGTACACAAGGGACAATATAGTTATCGCAGAAATCGTCTACCAAATCTTCAATATACAATTTAGAAGCACCGGATAACTTAGCTCGTTCCTCTAAACCGTCCAATTCCTCTCCCTGACCACAGTTAATGCAGCAGCAGATAACATCATAATCAAAATGCTCCTTTAACCATGGAATAATAGCTGTGGTGTCAAGACCGCCTGAATAGGCAAGTACAACTTTTTCTTTCATTATCTAATACCTCCGTAAAATAGATTAGGGTTCTCCAATAAAAATTGTGCCATATTTTGGTAAGCACATTGGAGCAGTTAAGCTTAATATACAGCATTCTCGTTAATTATGCAAGCAAAAAATAAAAGGCTTGCATATTATGCATTAAAGATGTATAATTATGCAAACAGTAACATTTTCATAGAGAAAGTTGGAGGCATATTCGACAAATATTGCTATTATATATACAATATGATAGAATGATGTGTAAATTTATTTTGCTTTCAAAAGTTTCATTATTAAAAGGAAGCATAGAGAAAAGGAGAATGAAAGATGAAAACGAAAATCTTTATTGATGGTTCTGAGGGAACAACCGGTTTACGAATACATGAGCGTTTTCAAGTGCGTGATGATATTGAATTATTGACTATTTCATCAGAGCTTAGAAAGGATGTAAATGAGAGGAAAAGACTGATTAACGCATCTGACATTACCTTTTTATGTCTTCCGGATGCAGCGGCAAGGGAATCGGTGAGTCTTGTGGAAAATGAAAATGTCAAGATTATCGATACTTCCACAGCCCACAGAACGCAAGAGGGCTGGGCATATGGTTTTCCGGAGTTGTCCCAGACACACAGAGAGAAAATTGTCAGCGGTAAGCGGGTTGCAGTGCCGGGCTGCTATGCATCAGGATTTATTTCTTTGGTCTATCCAATGATTCAAGGAGGAATTCTTCCGGCGGATTATCCCATCAGCAGCTTTGCTTTATCGGGTTATAGTGGTGCCGGAAAAAAGACCATTGCTGTGTATGAATCGGGAGACAGGGATAAGGAGTTATCTTCCGGCAGAGAGTATGCACTGACACAGCAGCATAAGCATTTGAAAGAAATGCAGCAGATCACCGGACTGGAAAGAACCCCTTTGTTTTCACCCATCATTGATGATTATTATAGCGGTATGGTGGTTTCTGTTCCCTTGTATACAGATTTAATGAAAAACAAGATGGAACCAAGCAGCCTGTTGGAGTATTTTGCAGAATTTTATAAGGACAAACCATTTATTCAAGTGGCACAAAAGGATGATGAAGTGGCAGCCGGCGGGTTCTTGGCAGGAAATGGATTGTCCGGCTGGGATGGATTAAAGATTTATGTCACTGGTAACGAGGACAGGATTGTGGTTTCTTCTCAATTTGATAACCTTGGAAAAGGTGCATCCGGAGCAGCCATTCAGTGTTTAAATCTGATGCTGGGATGTGAAGAAACGAAAGGACTGAATTTGTAGGAAGTATTATGATATTTGAATATTACAAATCGGGATTTTCGGAGAAAGAACAAATGTCAAGAGATTCAAATATATGTCCGCTTATTTTACCATTTATTATTGGTATTGTTTTAGGAATCATTGCAAAATTTACAGATGGGCGGGACTTCCTGTACTATTTTCCTGTGTTTGCTGATGTAATGGGGCGATTTGGAATATGGGTCTGGGTGGCTGCGTTAATAGCTATTCGTTCAAAAAAACCTTTACTTGCGGCAATCCGTTCCTTTGTTTTTTTTATCGGAATGTTACTTGCGTATTATAGTTATACTGTTCTGTTTTTGCATTTTTTCCCAAAATCACAAATGATTTTGTGGGGTGTCATAGCTATGGTTACTCCGTTTTGTGGTTTTCTGATATGGCATATACACAAAGAAAGTCATTATGCAAATTTCATTTCTTGCTTACCTTTTACGATTTTCTTTACAGAATGGTATTTAACAGCTTTTACTGTTCGGGATTGGGCTTTCCGTACTGCCAGAGATGAACTACTGTTAGGCATTGCTTACTTATGCTTTACTTTCTCATTGCTAACAGTTGTTCCAACAAACAAAAAACGATTATTCAGTCTGCTTTATGGATTATTGATATCAATTATACTGATACAACTAATACAGGCAGAAATCATAGTCAATCCGTACGAGAAATTGCTGAATATATAAATCGGAATTTGAGGAGGTAAATTCATGCTATCAATTTGTGGACTTGATTGCTG
>CAMWHJ010000076.1 GCA_947174015.1 uncultured Lachnospiraceae bacterium
AAAACAATTTTGCATGGTTCTTTGCTCGTAACTATGAAGGTACTGAATAGTTACGTAGTAACATATATTAGCGTGTATTTCCAACCAATCGGAGCTGCACGCTATTTTTATGCGAAAATAGAAGAATAAAAACTATGAAAAGAAAAGTGAATCAATTTGATGAAAGACAATCTGAATTCTCAAAGAAAAGCATTAGACATTCATTGACAACAGAAAAGCATAACAGTATGATACCATATAGAAAAAGATTGGAAGAATGGGAAATTGCGGAGGAATGAATATATGACAGACATCATCATAATCGGAGCCGGGGCAGCGGGGCTTACCGCCGCCATAGCAGCAGCAAGACATGGTGCAAAAGTCAAAATTTTAGAACACACCAACAAAGCAGGCAAGAAGATCCTGTCCACAGGAAACGGCAAATGCAATATAACAAATGCATTTCAAGATCAAACCTGTTATCGAGGTCAGGAACCTTCCTTTGCCATGGAAGCCCTGAAAGAGTTTGGAGTAAAAGATACCCTTGCATTTATGGAAAGTCTGGGAATCCTTTGCAAAGAAAAGAATGGCTATTATTATCCAAGGTCAGAACAGGCAGTTACCATACGGGAAGGATTGATGATGGAGTGTGCCCGCCTGGGGATAGACATTCAATATGAAGTGAATGTAACAGAAATTCAAAGACAGCAGGAAAAGTTTTTGCTCTATGTAAATAATGCTGCTAAAAATAATTGTGATGTAAATAATCCCCCTGCCTGTTATAGCTGCCGCAATTTAATTATTGCTGCCGGATCCAAAGCAGCACCTGCCACTGGTTCCGACGGCAGTGGTTATCCATTGGCACAGGCACTGGGCGTGAAGATTGTCAAACCCCTGCCTGCCCTGGTGCAGTTAAAATGTGAAGAATCCATATATTCTCAAGCGGCAGGAGTACGCTGTGGAGCAGAAGTCACAATTATTATTGAAGGTCAGGAGGCAGCCAGAGAACGGGGCGAACTGCAAATTACCAAGTACGGCATTTCCGGTATTGTGGTCATGCAGTTAAGTCGATTTGCAGTAAAAGCTTTGGATAGCAGAAAAGAGGTTATGGCGGTGATTGATTTCTTCCCGGATATTTGTCAGGAAGAACTGCTGCAAAGGCTTATAGACTTCACAAAAAAATTTTCAGACAGACCTCTTTTGGATATTATGTCTGGTTTTATGAATCGCAAGCTGGCATCATCATTGTTGAAAGAGCTTGGAGTGAAATCAGACAGAAAAGGGAGAACTTGTCATGGTGCCTTTTTGGAAGATGTGGCAGCAGGACTAAAACACTTTGAAAGCAGTATTATAGGATTTAACGGTTTTTTGGAGGCACAGGTTTGTCAGGGCGGTGTGTCAGTTAATCAGATTTGTGCAAAGACCATGGAAGTGAAAGAGGTACCGGGACTTTATTTTGCCGGAGAAATTCTTGACATTGATGGAACCTGCGGGGGCTATAATCTGCAATTTGCATGGAGCAGCGGATATCTGGCAGGGAAAAGTGCCGCTTTGTGCCAGAGAAGCTTAGGCATATAAACGCTGCCAAAAATTGTTGAAATATGAAAAGTGCTGAACAATATGAAACTACAAGTATACAATACAAACAAAAATGGAGAGACAAAATCATATATTATGCATAAAGTTAATAATAAATATTACAAAAATATTAAATATATAGAAAAAATCTATTGATATATTTGTGAAAGTATTATATAATTAACATCATAAAGATTAACGATAAGATATAGTTAGAAAGGAGAGAAACTATATATGAGAAAGAACGGACTTAAGGCAAGATTGTTTAGTATTGTTTTGGCAGCTTCTTTGGCGGTATCTTCCACATATGTAATGCCACCGGTGGTGGTAATGGCGGAAAAAGGAGAGGGAACAGTATATGCAACCAGAAGCTTTGACAGCAATTATGACAATCAAAATGCTTATAGTGGCAATGATTTAGGATGTACTTATACCAAGGAAAAGACAACTTTTAAGGTTTGGACACCGGAGGCATCTTCTGTTGTGCTTTGCAGATACGAGAAAGGAAATGGAGGAAGTGTTATAGAGGAGCTTCCAATGGCAAAGGGGGATAAAGGTGTCTGGAGTGTGACAGTAAATGGGGATATTGTAAATACCTATTATACCTATAAGGTTACTGTTAATGGAAAAATCAATGAGGCAGTGGATATTTATGCCAAAGCAACAGGTGTCAACGGACAGCGAGCCATGGTAGTTGATTTGGACAGCACGGATCCGGATAACTGGGATACCAATTATAAGAGAGAGAAAACACTGCTCAGTGACATTATTGTCTGGGAAGTACATATCCGGGATTTCTCCATTGATGTAAGTTCGGGTGTTTCCGAAGAAAATCGTGGTAAATATAAGGCCTTTACGGAAAGCACCACAATCAATGGAGAAGGAAGAATACCTTCCTGTGTGGATTACTTAAAACAGTTAGGCGTAACCCATGTACAGTTGCTGCCAATGTATGATTATTCCTATGACTCTGTAGATGAAACAAAGGTTACGACATCTTTGGGCAGCAACTATAACTGGGGTTATGATCCCCAGAATTACAATGTGCCGGAAGGTTCCTATTCCTCGGATCCCTATGACGGCAATGTTCGTATTACAGAAATGAAGGAGATGATTCAGGCACTGCATGATGCAGGAATCAAGGTAATCATGGATGTGGTTTATAATCATACCTATGATACGGCAGACTCTAATTTTAATAAGATTATGCCGGATTACTATTATAAGCTCAATTCTGATAAGTCCTACAATAACGAATCCGGCTGTGGAAACGCTACCAGAAGCAGCTCTGCCATGTATCGGAAATTTATGATTGATTCCATTTCTTATTGGGCAGAGGAATATAATCTGGATGGTTTTCGATTTGACTTAATGGGCATTCATGATTATGACACCATGAATCAAATTCGCAAGACATTAGATGAAAAGTTCGGAGAAGATACGATTGTCATGTATGGCGAAGGCTGGACGGCAAAGCTTACTCCTGAATACGACAGTGCCCATAAGATAAATGAATCTAAGCTGGATGATGGAATCGGATACTTTAACGACCAGATTCGTGATGCAATTAAAGGAGATCATGAATATGATAAGGATGGCGCTGGCGATATCATAGGTTTGGTGCAGACGGGGTACATCAATAGTAATTATAGGTATATGGAACCGGGGGCAAAATGGCCCAATAATGTATATGGGGGCATTATGGGGTCTGTGGGGAAAACAGAAGGAGAGTGGGGTGAGTGGAGACCATTTTGGTCAAAGTCTTCCAACTGTTGTGTAAGTTATACCTCGGCTCATGATAATCTGACACTTTGGGATAAATTAGCTGTCGTAGTAAATAAGAATTTCAACTCCACAGATGAAAGAATGATAAAAATGAATAAAATGGCAGGTTCGGTTGTCCTGGTATCTAAAGGCGGATACTTTATGCAGGCGGGAGAAGAATTTGCCCGCACGAAAAATGGAAATAGTAACAGCTATAGTTCACCGGATTCTGTCAACAAGATTGACTGGAATCGCGTAGATACTTATTCTAATATTCAAAAGTATTATGAGGGTATGATTAAGATTCGTAAGGCATTTTCCGGTTTTACTTCCATTACCACCAGAAATGGAAATAACTGGAATCCTACCGGTAATAACCTTACATGGATTAATGTATCTTCGGGAACAGAACCCAAAGGTTTATTCGGTTTCTATGAGACAAATAATGTTTCCGGTGAGTGGAGCAGAATTTGTGTACTAATAAATAATGCAACCACAGAGCAGTCCACCACTTTGGATGAGAGCAGTTGGGTGGTAATTGCAGACGGCAACACTGCGGGACTTTCCAAAATCAAGGAAGTAGGTTCCAATGTAACAGTACCATCAAAGTCAGTGATGGTATTAGTGCCAAAGGCAACTTTTGAACAATGCAATATTACAGAAAACAAAGCACCTGTCATTACCGCAGATTTTTCCTATGAGGTGGCAGCAGGAGAGAGCCTGTCCTTTACAGTTAAGACTTCCGATGCAGATGGTGATACAGTAACCTTATCTGCCAGCGGTGTGCCCGATGGTGCGGTATTCACAGCTTCCACAGGAAGCTTTCAGTGGGATAATCCGGTGGGAGGAACTTATACCGTTACTTTCACAGCCAGTGATGGCAAAGACAGTACCACCAAGAGTATTACCATTAAAGTAACAGAGAAGACAACTGCTTTAAAAAATCTTGTGACAGAGGTGGAGAAACAGGGATATCAGGAGAATGATATCACAGAAGAAGTATGGAAACCATACAACGAAGCCTTAAGTACAGCAAAGCAGGTGATTGCTGCTGAGGAGACAGATGAGGAAAAGATTCAGTCTGCACTTACCGATTTAAAGTCAGCTTATGAAGCAGTCAAAGCAGAGGCAGAGGCCAGAGGAAAATTAGAGACAACGGTGGAAAATGCCAATAAAAGACTTACGGCAGCCAAGGCTGACAGTGCGAATTATGACAGCGCGGCTGTTGCAGACTTAGAAACAGTGATAGGTGAGGCAGATACCCTGCTGAAAACAGCTAATAAAGTAAAACGTTATGATAATAAGGCAGAAGCTTTAGAAGATGCCATGAATGCCTGTGTATCCTTAAAGGCAAATCCAGCCATCCGGGTAAAGGCAGAGGGATGGAGTTCTCCGGCAGTATATGCATGGACAGGAGATGGAGACAGTGCCAAAAAACTTGCAGGTGAGTGGCCGGGAACAAAGCTAAGTACCAAAGATTCCGAAGGCTATTATGTATTTGAATTGCCGGAGGGAACCACCAATTACAATGTGATTGTCAATGATGGTGCCGCAGATACCCAAACCCAGACAGCAGATATTTCCGGAGTAAAGGGAAATATTGATATTACAGTAACTTCGTTTACTGGAAAACCCTGTGCTGTAAATAAAGAAGAGTATGAGGTGGGAACCGGCGAAGTGAAAGTTGACAAGAGCAAATTGCGGACATTGATTTCCAATACAAAAATTCCCACAGGCACCAGTGCCGCTATTACAAAATTGACAGAAAGCTATCACAGGGCAGAGGAAACGGTAAATGATGAGGCAGCGACACAGGTTCAGGTAAATCAGGCAGCAAGAGATCTGAGAGAATGTATTTTAGCTGTGGAAGACAATGAAGATGTTACAGTAACGCCAGTGGTTTCCTTGGAACCTTCCAGAGAACCCACACCAAGTGTGACGGCAGTGCCTACCAGAGAAACGACACCGATACCAACCAATGTAGTATCTCCGCAGCCAACAGAGCCTACCAAGGAACCTACAAAGCAGCCGACACCAAATCCCACCGCAGAACCAGTGGTAGGAAAAATTAAAATACATTATAAGAGCGACAGTGAGGGTGTAACCTTAAAATACCAGAATCGAAGTGATAGTGCTAACAAAAATACATGGCATGAAGTGGCAATGGAATCAGAAGGAAATGGATGGTTTGGCTATATCATCGAAAATTCTACTCTTGCAAAACTTCAATTTGTTGTTGGCGGATTGACAGAGGAATGCTCCTGTGCAGAAGGAGAATGGTGGTATTATGATGGAGGTTTAGATAGCGTGAATCCTGAGGAAATTATAGTGACAGACATTCCTGCCACACCAACCACAGCCGTCAGTGAAACACCAACACAGCCGTCAGAACCAACAAAAGTTGCCACACCAGTGCCGACATTAACTGTACAGCCAAGTATAACACAGGGTGCAAAGCCAACGGAGTCTGTAACATTGCCGCCGACGGTAACAACGCAGCCTACGCTCACTGGTACGGTAACAACAAAACCCACAGCCACTACGAAACCAACAGCTACGGCAGCAGCCACAGTGAAACCTACAAGTACCGGAGTAACCAAGAAGCCCACAGAAACCCCGAATATCACCATAAATCCAAGTGTTACGCAGGGTGCAACAGTCGTGCCAAGCAAGGCACCGACCCCAACTATTAAAGTACAGCAACTGTCTCTTAGCATACAAGCGACCAATACCACACAGGCAAAGTTGAGTTGGAGCAAGGCAAATAATGTCAGTGTATACAAAATATATCGTGCCACTTCCAAAAACGGAAAATATGCACTGGCAGGCACAGTGGCAGGAAGCAAAACTTCCTACACGGACAAAAATTTAACTTGTGGAAAGAAATATTACTATTATGTGAAAGCCTTTGGCAAGGGAAACAACACCCAGATCTGTGTAGGTGAGACAGATAAGACAAAGGTTAAGATACAGCCAAGTAAAGTTACGTTAAATAAAGTAACCCAAAAATCCGGAAGGAAAGCTAAGTTAAGCTGGACAAAACTTAAAAATGTCAGCGGATATGAGGTATATTACGCCACCGCAAAGAACGGAAAATACAAGAAGCTTACAACAAGAAAAGGGTCCAAAACAATCACTTATACAACAAAGAAGCTTACCAAGAAAAAGCAGTATTACTTCAAGGTTCGTGCATACAAGACTGTGAATGGTAAGAAAGTTTATGGAAGCTATTCTTCAATAAGATCTATTAATATGAAATAGACTTTAAGTAGAGCCATAGAATTTATCAATAATATACATAGGAAAGCAGAAAGAAAAGAGCAGAGAAATTGCAAGATAGTCAGCAGTTTCTCTGCTTTTATTGTATAGAAAAAAGAAAATGATAATCATTATGAATAATTGTATTGCTATTTATCTTATAGTTTGATATGATGGGGTGGTTAGAAGTAACTAACCAGATCGTTGGAGCGGTTTATGTGAAAAATATCCAAGTTTATTCCATGGAAGATGCATTAGACGAAGAGGATTGGGAAGGCTGGCAGATTTTGACAGAGAAATTAGGCGGTAAAATTCAACTGGTTGGAGATGATTTATTTGTAACCAATACAGAACGTCTGGCAAAGGGAATTTCTCTCGGCTGTGGAAATTCCATTTTAATTAAGTGAAACCAGAAAGGAGAAGTAAAGTGTCAGAAAATGCATTTAGTTTGATACAAGAGATGGACATGGAGCAGTTGGAAACCCAGATTGCACTTCAGTGTGCTCCGGTGATTGCAGGCTTAAAAATTTCTAATTTACTGATTGTACAAGAGAAATATTTAGAAACCCTACAAAACATGCTAAAGGAAACGCAACTATCCTATGAAATTCTGCTCCGAAGAAAAGGGCAGATCACGTTTCTTATCTATCAGGAAACAGCGGTGAAGAATTATTTAGCCCAGATTAAGGTAAAAGAGTTGTTGAAGAAACTAGGCTATGCATCTGGCACATTAAAACATTTGTTAAAGGAGGTGAAGAAACGATATCGCTTTTATATGGAGATGCAAAGAAACTTTCCTCATGAGATGGGGCTTCTGCTGGGCTATCCACCGGAAGATGTGCAGGGCTTTATTGAAAATGAGGGCAGAAACTTCCTCTATGCAGGTTATTGGAAGGTATATGAAAACCTTCCTGCGAAACTCAGCCTGTTTCAGAAATACGAACAGGCAGGGGAAGCTGTTTTGCAGATGATTGCATTGGGGGTCAGTGTAAGGGATATTATTAATATTTATAGTGAAAATGCACCGAAACAGACAGCATTGCTGTAAACAAAAAATCTCTATGTAATGCAGGAGAATGCAAACGAAAGGCGGAACTGTTGTAACAGTTCAGGTAGGTCTGTGCATTTACTGCACAGACCGTACGAAAATACAGCGGGAGCAGGCAAAAGCCCCATCTGCGGAGCAGATTTTAAATGGGCTTTTGCAAGTAACAGTTCAGATATCTGAACTGTTACGAACTGTTACAGAAAAGCAATACATTTTCCAGGAAGTGTATTGCTTTTTTTGCATAAAAGGATATAATGATTAAAGGTAAATATTCTGAAGTTGTCTGTGATTAAAGGATGCAGACAACAATTCTGAAAATCCGGATCTAACGTCAGAATGAAAAGTATGGAAAATTCCACAGGAAAAGAAAGGACAAGTACTTTGACAGGAAGTACAAAAATATAGAAAATGCTTCGAATTAATAACATAAAATTGAATCTCAATCACAGTGAGCAGGAATTGTGGGAGAAAGCTGCCAAGGCTTTGAAAATTAAGCCATCAAAACTGAAAGCCTGCACAATTCGTAAACGTTCCATAGATGCCAGACGAAAAAGTGAGATCAAATATATTTATTGTGTGGATGTGAAAGTATCCTCTGAAAACAAGGTATACAAAAAAGCAAAGAATCCCAACGTAACTTTATGTGAAAAGGAAAAGTACCAGTTTCCGAAATCCGGAAACCGTAAGCTATACCACCGCCCAGTGATTGTGGGTGCAGGACCAGCAGGTTTATTCTGTGCTTATCTTTTGGCAGAGCATGGTTATGCGCTGTTGATTTTGGAACGGGGGGAAAAGGTGGAGGAGCGCACAAAAACCGTGGAAGAGTTTTGGCAGGGTGGTGAGTTAAACCCGGAATCCAATGTACAGTTTGGCGAGGGCGGTGCCGGCACCTTTTCGGACGGAAAGCTAAATACTTTGGTGAAGGATAAGGGCAGCAGAAATCGCAAGGTTTTGGAAATCTTTGTGAAAATGGGAGCAGATCCATCCATTTTATATATGAATAAGCCTCATATAGGAACAGATGTTCTAAAAACGGTGATTCAAAATATGCGTCAGGAGATTCAGCATATGGGAGGTGAGTTTCTGTTTCAGAGTAAGATGACGGATATTGAGCTGCAAGAGGGTAAGGTAACTGCTGCTGTGATAAATCAGGAAAAACGAGTGGAAACAGATCTTTTGGTTCTTGCCATCGGGCACAGTGCCAGAGATACCTTTTCTTTATTAAAAGAGAAAAATCTGCTGCTGGAACCAAAGCCTTTTGCAGTGGGGTTTCGGATGGAGCATCCACAGGCAATGATGAATGAGAATCGATATGGATCCTTTGCAGACCAGTTGGAAGCTGCAGACTACAAGGTAACGCATACAACAAAAAATGGCAGAGGCGTATATTCTTTTTGTATGTGTCCCGGTGGTTATGTGGTAAATGCTTCCTCAGAACCGGGTAAACTGGCAGTCAACGGTATGAGTTATCATGACAGAGCAGGGAAGAATGCCAACAGTGCCATTGTGGTAACCGTTGAGCCCAAGGATTTTGGCAGTGAAGATGTGCTGGCAGGGGTGGAATTTCAAAGGAAATTAGAGCAGGCAGCCTTTCAGGCAGGCGGGGGGAAAATCCCAGTGCAGCTTTTTGGAGACTTTGAAGAAAACCGCCTCAGCTCGAAGCTTGGGGCGGTAACGCCGGAGACGAAGGGAGCATGGGCATTTGCCAGTCTCAGAGAAATATTGAGCGAGGAATTGAACCAGTCAATGATAGAGGGAATTCATGGCTTTGCCAAGCAGATCGCAGGCTTTGACCGTCAGGATGCATTGCTTTTGGGCGTGGAGAGTCGTACTTCTTCCCCAGTGAGGATTGTCAGAGACAAGGATACATATGTAAGCAACATTGCAGGTATCTATCCCTGTGGCGAGGGGGCAGGGTATGCGGGAGGAATTACCTCTGCCGCCATGGATGGCATTCGCACAGCAGAGAAAATAGCCATAGAATATGGCAGGATAGTGGAGGTTTTGGATGAATATTAGAGATAACTTTAAGGCGAAAAAGAGAATTGTGGTGAAGGTTGGTTCCTCATCACTAACCCACAAGGAAACGGGAAGAATAGATCTAAATAAAATTGAGGTACTGATCCGAGAATTGTGTGATTTGCGCAATCAAGGCAAGGATGTGATTTTAGTATCTTCCGGTGCCATTGCGGTGGGCAAAACCATAGTGGGCATAAAGGAACGCCCTGATGAATTGGCGGTGAAACAGGCTTGTGCTGCCATTGGACAGTGCCGTTTGATGATGATTTACCAGAAAATTTTTGCAGAATACAATCACATTGCTGCACAGGTCCTAATGACCAAAAAGACAGTGGTTGACAATTTAAGCCGTTATAATGCCCACAACACTTTTTTAGAGTTAATGAATTTGGGGGTTATCCCCATTGTCAATGAAAATGATACGGTATCCACCTTTGAAATTGAGTTTGGTGATAATGATACCTTATCTGCCATTGTGACCACCATTGCAGAGGCGGATTTGCTGATTCTGTTATCTGACATTGACGGATTGTTCACTGACGATCCCAATGTGAATCCAGAGGCAGAATTTGTGGATGTGGTGGAAGAACTGGACGAAACATTTATGGATATGGGCAAGGACAGCACCGGAAGCAAGGTGGGCACTGGTGGTATGGCTACAAAATTAAATGCAGCCAAGATTGCGGTCAGTGCAGGTGCGGATATGGTGATTGCCAATGCAGCGAATTTTCATGTTTTGCATGATATCATGGAAGGGAAAAAGGTGGGTACGGTGTTTCGGGCTCACAAGGATGAAAATTATAATATTTTAGATTATTTAGGTGAGTAAAGGGAAAGAAAAAACAGAGGAAAGGAGCCGGAGAATGAACGAAGAAAAGATTGCAAGAATCAATGAATTATACCATAAGTCCAAGGCGGAGGGTTTAACGGAGGCAGAGAAAAAAGAGCAGGCTGATCTGCGGCGTGAATATATTGAGGCAATGAAAATGAATGTAAGAGCTCAGTTGAATAATATTTCCATCCAGAATCCGGATGGAACCATTACAGATTTAGGTGAGAAGTTTGGAAAAAAAGGAAATTAGGGAAGGATGTCCGGGAATGACGAGAATGGAAGTGGAGCAGCATAGGGCTGAAAAAGAGATGCCGTTTGCCATGGTATTTTCCAAAGAAGAATTGCAGGAACAAAAACGAAAACTGCGTAAGCAGGGACTTTCGGTAAGGAACAGTCTGTCTATGGAATACCGCACAGAGGCGGATGAACAAATTTTAAACAGATTGCTGAACATGAGAGCCTATCAGAGAGCAGAACTCATTTTAACCTATGTGAATTATCAAAGTGAGGTGGATACCAAAGGGTTGATCAGGCATTCGCTGGCGGTGGGAAAAAGAGTTGCAGTGCCAAAGGTAACAGACAGACAGGGACAGATGGAATTCTATGAGATTGGCGGACTTTCGGATTTGGTAAAGGGATATCAGGGGATTGAAGAGCCGGCTGCTATGGATAAGCAGCCGGTTTGTTTGTGGGAGGAAGAAAAAAGGCTGGTGGAAAAGGAAAAGGATAGAAATATGCTTATGATCCTGCCGGGAGCAGTGTTTGATATGCATGGTAATCGGATAGGATATGGGGGCGGATTTTATGATCGCTATTTGCAGCAGAATGCCTGTGAAAAATTGCGGACGGCAGCGGTCGGCTATGATGTGCAGATTGTGAAAGAGATTCCCGCAGAGATGCATGATTATCAGGTGGAGCAGGTGGTTACGGAACGGAGGGAGATGGAAAGAATTTTGAAAAATTAAGAGAATAAGAAATCATTCAATAAGCCTGTTTTTGTATGTTCATGGCTGTAAAGTGATAAGCTGGGATAATGGTAAAAAGGGTGTTTTTTTGTGAAAAATGACAAAAATATTCAAAAATACAAAAGGATAGTAAATGAAATGGCGAAATAATGATATAATGATAGAAAATATTACAAAAAAACACACCAATTTTTCCTGAATACAATTTTGAATTATGGGAAAAGGTCACAGGAATGAAAGAATGGAGATGAACGTATGAAGAAAATTATGGCAGCTATTATGACAATGATTTTATTCACAGTGGGTCTGTACACACCACAAACGGTGTATGGGGCAGCAGTGCATGAAACAACGCAGTCGATACCATCTGCTGAAATGAACAATGATACTTCTGTGGAGGGAACCAATTCTTTTGGAAAGCTTTTCGCAGATATGGCGGAGGCGAAACTGAAAGAACAGGAAGAGAATCAGGGATACAATGTGTTTTCCGTGAATGTATTTGACAATCAGGCAGTGATTACCTTTGAAACATTAGAGGATTGTACTTTGGTGGTTGCAATCTATGATGAGGCAGGGAAAAAAATGCTGACCTCCAGCAGTGTGGAAGTGGAAAAGGGCGAAATATCTGCGGTGGCAGATTTGAAGCAAGAGGAAATGCCGGAATATTTTTATTTAAGATGCTTTATGGTGGAACAGGAAACCATGCGTCCTCTTTGTACCGCATATGAATCACCCAACTACACAAAGGAGATGCAGGAATTTTTTGCAAAGACCATAAAGGACTTTGATGATGAAAGAGTTTTGAATCTGGATGATGATGCAGGGGATAATTTTGCTGTATTTAACGATGAAACAAAACGGATTCGTTACAAAGAAGGGGTAAATGAAGTAGTCAGTGCGGATGAGGAAAAGGGAATTTATGTGTTTGATAACGCAGATGAAAACATGGATTCTTTAAAAGAGGGAGATATTTTTGCCCTCCAAAGTGCAGAGGGGGAAGAGTTAATTGTGAAGATTGGCTCTGTAAAAAAGGACGGATCCAAAGTAAACATTACAGCGGAAGACACATCTATGGAGGAAGTATTCCAATATGTAAAGGTCAATGGAAAATCCGATGTATCCAAAGCAAAAATTGATCATACCAATCCGCAGCAGGGGATGGAATGTAAAGGTGTAGTTGAAGATAAAATGGAGTTGAAAGACACTAATGGATATGCAATAGAGTATACATTTGTAGACAAGACGTTGAAATCAGTTACAAATGACAACGAGGATGAAGTGTTAAATGTAAAATTGAATGGCAGTATAAAATTAGCAATTGACAGTACTGTAAAATTGTATATCAATTTTTCCTATTTGTATTTTGAAATGTCCTTGGATTATTCCTTAAAAGGAAATCTGTCTGTTTCCGGGAAGGCATCGGTTGATATACCCCTTGCTACGCTTGGATTTTCGCCGGTTGCAGGCGTTTATCTTGAGTTTACTCCTTCGTTTGTGATGGAAGTAAGCGGGGAAGTGGAATTTAGTCTGTCCATTGAAGGAAGTGTGGGATTTTCGATATCATCCAAGGAGGGAATTAAAAATCTTACATCCTTTCCATATGTAAAACCAGAAATTCAAGGAAGTATAAAAATATTTGTGGGAATATCCCTAAAGCCAAAACTGAAGATAATCAGCAGTAAAGTAGCAGACGTGGAATTTGATGCCGCAGTGGGCGGAGAGGTATCAGCGACATTATCAAAGCAGCAGGAAATATCCTTTGGAACATCCGATGAGCTGCCGGAGAAAATCCACAACTGCAAGAATTGTGTCGATGGTGATATTATAGGAAAATGGGAGTTGAATTTAAATACAAAGCTACTGAATAGTGAGAAACTTACTTTTTCCTATGAAAAAAAGAATGAGAAAGACATTGGGGATTTCTATTGGTCCATAGGACGTGGAGAATTTGGCTTTGGTTCCTGTCCTTATATTTACTGGAAAATAGATTTTAAGGTTAAGGATGAAAGCAAGAATCCGATTGAGGGAATGAAAGTATCTGCTGCATCCAATGGGAAAGAAAAATTTGTGATAAAACAGGATACAAATGACATTGGTTATGCAGAGGAACTTATCACAGACAGCAAAGGGGAAGCAGTGGGATATCTGTCGAATGGAAAATATAAAATAGCAGTGGATAATTTTGGATATTTGGGCAGTAAGCGTATTACAGTGGCAGATAAAGCGAAAAGAGTTAAAATAACAGCAAAAAGAGAACTGCCAGAATTGCAAAGATGTGGCAAAACATTTGCTTTAGTTACACCAGATGGAAAGCTGTATATGTGGGGAGATAATTGGTATGGTCAGATAGGAGATGGAACAACGGAGAACAAAAGTACTCCCTGTCAAGTGTTGAAAACTGAAGAGGTAGAAACTGTTTATATGGTAGGGAACACCGTAGCAGCAGTAACCAAGGATGGAAAGTTATATATGTGGGGAGAGAATTATCGTGGTCAGGTAGGAGATGGAACAACGGAGAATAGAAGTACTCCTTATCAAGTGCAGATAGCTGAACAGGTGGCATCTGTGCAGCTGGATGAAGAAGGGAGGACAGTAGCAGTAATAACAAAGGACGGCAGGTTATATATGTGGGGATATAATGGGCTTGGAGAAATAGGTGATGGGACAGCAGAAAATAAATATGAACCCTACCAAGTGCAGATAGCTGAACAGATAGCATCTGTTCATATCTACAACAAAGTAGAAGCTGCAACTACGGTAAGAGAAAAGGAAGGTGCTACGGTAGCAGCAGTAACCAAGGATGGAAAGCTGTATATGTGGGGATATAATGGGTCTGGAGAAATAGGTGACGGGACAACGAAAAATAAATATGAACCCTACCAAGTGCAGATAGCTGAAGAGATAGAATCCTTTCATATAGATGAAGTGACAGAATCCTTTAATATAAAGAGAAGCATAGTAGGAGCATTAACTAAGGATGGAAAGCTGTATATGTGGGGATATAAT
>CAMWHJ010000077.1 GCA_947174015.1 uncultured Lachnospiraceae bacterium
AAACAATTTTGCATGGTTCTTTGCTTGTAACTATGAAGGTACTGAATAGTTACGAATTTAAGTAGTTACAGTGCATATGAGAAAGGAGAACTCACATGGCAACCAAACAGAAAATATTAATTGTTGATGATGATAACAACATTGCAGAGCTGATCTCTCTGTATCTAACAAAAGAATGCTTTGAAACCTCCATTGTCAATGACGGAGAAGAGGCTCTGTCAGCCTTTGACGTATTTGAGCCCAATCTGATATTGCTGGACTTAATGCTGCCGGGCATTGACGGCTATCAGGTATGCCGGGAAATTCGGGCAAAATCCCCTGTGCCTATTATTATGCTTTCCGCTAAGGGGGAAATCTTTGATAAGGTACTGGGACTGGAATTAGGTGCTGATGATTATATAATTAAACCCTTTGATTCCAAAGAACTGGTGGCAAGGGTTAAGGCAGTGCTGCGCCGTTATCAGAATGCAAAACCAGCCCCTGCATCCAACAACAATGAAAAAAAGGTGGAATACACGGATCTGGTTATCAATCAGACCAACTATTCTGTGGTATATATGGGCAAAACCATTGATATGCCTCCAAAAGAATTAGAATTACTATACTTTTTAGCTGCCTCTCCCAATCAGGTATTTACCAGAGAGCAGCTCTTAGACCATATTTGGGGCTATGAATATGTGGGGGATACCAGAACCGTAGACGTGCATATTAAGCGGCTGCGTGAGAAAATTAAAGATCATGCCAACTGGTCACTCTCCACTGTATGGGGCATTGGCTACAAATTTGAGGTAAAATAATATGAAACACACTTTGTATCGAAAGTTTTTGCTTGCCTATATCCTCTTTGGTTTTTTGAGTTTTCTGACCATTGCCCTGTTTACCTCCAGTGTAACTCTCAATCATCTGACTGCACAGAAAGCAAATGATCTATATAAAGAAGCGAATCTGGTATCCAGCCAGTATGCCAACAGCTATTACAACAACGAAATGGAGTTATCCACCGTCCACTCTCACTTAAAGGTTTTGGATACTTATATGTCTGCACAGATTTGGATTATCTCTCCTCAAGGAGATATTATCGCCAATTCCAGAGAGAAATTGGACACCAGTCATCCGGTACATATTGAGGGCTTTAACCCCACTGCCGCCACTCAGTCCTTTTACCGCACCGGGAATTTTTATGGAATGTTTGAGGAAGATACTTTAAGTGTAATTTATCCCATTACGTCCGGCCTTACCGTAAAGGGTTATTTGGCTCTTCACACACCTATGACAGTGATAACTCAGTCCAGAGATAAGATATTGAATATATCTTATATATCTCTGTGTGTGATCTTTCTGCTGTCTACCATTATTGTACTGGTGTTTACCAGCATGGTCTATTTTCCGCTGCGCAAAATTACCGCCGCCACCAATGAATATGCTCTTGGCAATTTTAAATATCAGCTTTCCATTCACAAGGATGATGAAATCGGGCAGCTTGCCAATTCACTAAACTTTATGGCTAGTGAATTGGATGCCTCGGAGGAATATCAGAAAAGATTTATTTCCAATATTTCCCATGATTTTCGCTCTCCGCTGACCTCCATGAAAGGTTATTTGGAGGCAATGCTGGATGGAACCATTCCAACGGAGATGCAGGAAAAATACTTAAATATTGTACTGACAGAAACTGCCAGACTCACCAAGCTGACCCAGAGTATGCTGCAATTAAATAATCTCACCTCTAAGGAATTGATGTTAGAGAAAACGAACTTTGATATCAATAAGGTGATCAAAGACACCGCAGCCTCCTTCGGCGGAAGCTGTATGAAGAAAAATTTGTCCATTGAGCTGATTCTCACCGGCCAATCCATGTTAGTGTATGCAGATATCAGTAAGATTCAGCAGGTACTATATAATCTCATCGACAATGCCATTAAGTTTTCCAAGGATAATTCCACCATTACTGTGGAGACTACGGAGAAAAGTGAAAAAGTATTTATTTCTGTGAAGGATACCGGCATTGGCATTCCAAAACAAAGCATTAACCAGATTTGGGACAGATTTTACAAAATTGATACCAGCCGGGGAAAGGACAAAAAGGGCACCGGACTTGGACTTTCTATTGTGAAGGAAATTATTCAGGTGCATAATGAAAATATTAATGTGGTTTCCACCGAAGGGGTAGGAACGGAGTTTATATTTACTTTGGGGAAGGCGAAGGATGGGGCTTAATGGATTTCGTTTCTTATTTGTGCATAACTATTCCGTACCCTCATAGTTACGATGCCAAAATCCCATTGCCTTCGGCGATGGGATTTTGGCATTCCTGAATCATTTTCTCACTGTCTGTGCCGTAAATACACAAACATGCTGAATAGTAACTTTTCGACTGTTTTTGCACTTGCAGTATTGTGCCCATAATTTCTCGCCAATGGTCAGTCTTGCGAAGGAAATCCCTTCACCGCCTCCGAAATATCAGTTCCGTCTCCAATTTTCGCCAGCAGCTGCCACCATGCGGTACGTGCCTGTGACCAGTTGGGGGTAATCTGATAATAATCACCCATGTATGGCGTAAAAATGCTATATTCCGTCATAAGCATATCATTTTCATATATATTACCCATATCCCGCACCGGCCAATAGGAAGTAGCCCTTACTGCTCTGGTGTATGGAATATCATTTTCCGTCATATAGCGGATAAAGGTTTTTGCTGCCATGATACGTTCCTGACTGCCATTATCAAAAATACCAAACCCCCAGATACCTCCCTGAAGCTTCGGTGTGTCTTCGCTAGTCGGAAAAGCCATCGGAAAAACCTCAAAATCCAAATCCGGATGGTTAATGGTCTGCTGCACTTCCATGGACCCATTCCAACAGAAACACATGGCAGATTGCTTTTTGCAAAACATATCAATTGCATCTGAAGCAGAAAGAGAAGGTTCAAAAACCATACCCTCTAAATCATAAAGAAGCTGCAGTGCCTTCTTGTTTTCTTCACTGTCAACGGTATAACTTGTGTGTTCTGAATCGGTAAAAGTGCCGCCATACAGATTGTTCACCAAAGCACGTGTTCCTTGGTCACCGCTTTGATTTTTACAGTATATGACACCGACATTTCCATTCATTCCCTGTGCCGCTTGATAGTCATTCAAAGCCTGAACCGCTTTAATAAAATTCTCCGTCGTCCATGTGTGTGTTTCTTCATCAATGTACTGAAGGGCCCCGGCCTCCCGAAACATATCATAATTAATGGCCATACAGTGTGCAGACATACAGACCGGAAATACATAATAATCTCCGTTACTATGCTGGCAGGCAATTCTTATGTTATCATATATTTCACCG
The DNA here is from genome assembly GCA_947174015.1 of uncultured Lachnospiraceae bacterium. Taxonomy (GTDB): domain Bacteria; phylum Bacillota; class Clostridia; order Lachnospirales; family Lachnospiraceae; genus RUG11237. Next base: position 3,331 of record CAMWHJ010000077.1, read on the forward strand.
GCTGTATCAGATTCCCACAGTTCAGACAGATCAACCATCCAGCCTTTTTCACCCCAATTTGCCACAAGACGCTCCGGTCCTTCCAGAATCAAATCCGGCATACATCCATCTTCAGCCGCCTGATTGATTTTTTCATCTCCGTTATCGTAATTTAAATATTCCACCGTAACATGGATGTCAGGATGTTCCTTATGAAAACCAGTCAACATGCTGGCCACCGCCGTAGGATTTCCCCAATTTCCTACCGGAAACGTCCATAAAACCAGTTTCGTAACTTCTCTGCTGTCGCTGCCGTTCTTCAATTCGATATTTGAGGTTTTGCCGCTGCAAGAAGACAAAAGGGCAACAACTAACAGCAAGTTTATCAAAGCATATATTTTTTTCATAATAGAATCCCCCTTTCCATTCATACTGATTCTTAAAGAATATACTGTTCCAGCAAAGAGATAATCTCCCGCGGCACTAAGGGTTTTGCCGAATGGGCATTCATACCACAGTCAAGACATTTTTGAATGTCATCTTTAAATGTATCTGCACTGATTGCAATAATCGGGATAGTTTGTGCATCGTTCCGTTTTAGCTGTCGGATTGCAGTTGCCGCTTCAAATCCTGTCATAACAGGCATTCGAAGATCCATTAATATGGCATCATACCATTCAGGAGCAGACTGCTCAAATTGTTCCACACAAAGCTGACCGTTTTCCGCCCATTTTACTTCCATTCCAAATTCGCAAAGTATTGCACTTATAATTTCCCAGTTCAATTCATTATCTTCTGCTATGAGTATACGTTTACCCTTTAATCCGGTATCAGATTCTTTTTTCTGCTCCTGCTGTGGCTGCTTTTCTTCTGTAAACTGGCGCAGACCATAGTAAAGACTGGATCGGAACAGAGGCTTTGAAATAAAACTGCAAATATTGGCCTTTTCGCTTATCATCTCTAATTCATCCCATTGACCGTCAGTGAGAATTATAATGGGCAGTTCTTGTCCAAAACGACCGGACAACTCTTCCACAGCCTTTATCCAATGCTGCCCCTGTATATCCCAATCCACCAGAACCATATGATAGCACTCATTTTTGCCGCAACGCTCCTCTATCATCTGGCAAGCCTGTTTGATATCTACTGCGGTCTCTGCCTTAAGCCCAATGGATTCCAATGATGAGATGGCGAGATTTCCTGCTGTTTCATCATCATCGATAACCAGAACATTCTGCTTAGGCAAAAGCAGTTCTTTCTCTTGGTCCACTGCTCTTTCCATATCTATAATAATATGGAAATGACTTCCCTTTCCCTTCTCACTTTCTACGGTAATGGTGCCACCCATTGCATCTACAATATGCTTAGTAATAGTCAGACCCATTCCTGCCCCTGCTATTTTATCCACACGAGCATTATCTTCTCTGGCAAACGCATCAAATATTTTCTTCTGAAATTCACTGGACATGCCTATGCCATTATCCTTGATATGTAAATGGGAACGGATATATGCATTTCCTTTCGGAGAAACTTCTTCATACAGATCAACCTGAATGGTGCCGCCTTCCGGAGTGAACTTAACCGCATTTCCCAGAATATTCAAAAGGATCTGGCTTAAACGGACTCTGTCCGAGCACACATTTTCATGATAGATATCATGTATATAAATATTGAACTGCTGTTTTCTCTCCTGTATCTGCGGCTGGATGACTGTCTCGATATTCTGCATAATATCACGAACACAAAGAGGTTCCATATTTAATGTAAGCTTGCCATTCTCGATTTTGGACATATCCAGCATATCATTGATCAATCCCAGCAGATGCCGGCTGGATACATGTATCTTTTTCAAACAGGAACGCACTCGTGAGGGATTATCCAGACTGCTGATGGCAATCGATGTCATTCCCATAATGCCGTTCATCGGTGTACGGATATCATGACTCATATTGGAGAGAAATTCACTTTTCACCCTGTTAGACCGCTCTGCTGACAGCATTGCCTGTTCTGCTGTTTTCCTGGCTTCCTCCAATGCCTGCATATGTATTTTGGTCAGACGATAGTATCCAAAAAAGACAAAGAGCAGTGCACAGATAATCAGACTGCCACCGCCAACGGAAACATATGCCCATTTTTTCTGAAGAAGATTCACCGTCTCATTCAGTGTATTATAGGAATTTTTCAAAATCAGGTGCCAGTCTGAATTCGGAAGACTGGTGCAATAGACATTCCATATTTCTCCCTCAATCAGAACTTCACTGGTATAATCCCTGCCAGCTTCCAATGCATCACGAAGTTCCTCTTCATACTGGACCGGTTCTTTTCCATTATAAGTTTCATAAAGACTTTTAACCCGATCAAAATAATTACTATCTTCTATGGTACCGTTATTCAAAACATAGCTGCCATCCTTGCGAATAATTGAATATTCTATGCTGTTGCTTCGAATATTGGTTTCCAATATATCATTGAGATAACTGCTGGGCACTCCCGCAACCAACGCAATACTTGCCTTTCCGTCACTCATAGGATATACAACCGGTACACCCATTAGAACAATCGAAGTTCCATTTGCATCCTTTCCTGCACAGACATTATACTTCCCCCCCTGAACAGAGCTGTGCAGCTTCTCCGGAACATCTGCCGTCACCTGAGAGCCATAGAGCATATGAAAGGTGCCATCCTCCGTATATAGAGCCAGATATTCAAAGCCCATGGAGCGTGCATTGTAGCTCAACGCTATCCGCATTGCACTCTCTCCTGTAATGCGTCCGGGTGGGACAGCATCTACAAGCGATTCTACCTGAGACAGACGGAGCTCAATAGTAGTTCCAAAATGTGCTGATACCTGTTCGCTGATTCCTGACATGTAAAAAACACCCAGCTGTCGGATGGCATCTTCTCCCATATGATTCACACAGATTGTTTGGATGATAAATATACATATACAAAAAAATGATACTAAAACAAGACTTAAATTCAGAAAACGTGTTGTTCTTTTTTTCATAAATTTCTATCTCCTGAAAAATAATAATTAAATTATTTGTAACTGTTTTGTACTTTTACAGTTGCTGAATAGTGTAACTATTTAGTACTTTCATAATTACAAGCAAAGAAGCATGCAAAATTGCTTTTCGGCTAAGATGTTCTAACTCATGCATCTAAATTGACTATATGTCTAATTATAGTACATCCGAGATTTATTTTCAAGAAATCTTTAATTTGTACAGCGGTGAAGAATAAATTTTTATTTTCTTGCTATTGCTGTTTACTTGCCATTATTTTTTCAGTTATGCACTATGTAAAGCAAAATTTTTTATTTTATCCACATTCGTATGGTGCATTCATTCCCGCTACCTTGCCGATAAAGCCAAGCAAGCGTTTTCAGAAACCTGTTCCTGTCTCACTGTTCTCTCCTGTGGGCTATTTTTCACCATCCTTTCTCTTCACCATTCTGATATGAGCATCCAAATTAACACCTTCATCCACTAAATCTGCGAGTTGCGACCTCGTGGGTTTTTCTATTTCTTTTTGTACATGGCGGCTTAAACCATAGGCTAGTTACCACTTTCATCTCCGTCTAACCATTTGCAAATATAATAGGCAATTACCAGACTCTCTTGTTTCAATGTATATGGAGCAATTTGATATACTTTATGAACAAGGGAAAATGGATAATTTTGAAGATTTACCATTTTAGATTTTTAGAAGCAAAATAGACGCACTGACAAAAAGCAAACGCTACAACCCCCATAAACACTGGACTGTAGCGTTTTCCCTATCTACTCGAACTCTATAATTTATACTATATCTTGTATTGTAAAATTGCACAACAAATGGTCTGAAAAAGCTTCTGTACCGTGTCTCTTGCAAGGTGTTTTTAGTGGACTTTTCACAACTGATTTTTTGAAAATACCCTTTTGACCCCAGCATCATTTAATAATATTGTTCCACAAAAAAACATTAAATCAACATATCTCCCTTGTTTTTATAAAATAATTTATATATAATCTATTTACAAATATGTTTTGAAATATAAAAAAATTAATATAAAAGAGGTGGTAAGATGAATCATATAGAGGATTTGGACTTATTTCTCAATGATAATTATCAAATACTAGTGATCCTGTATGAACATCAACAGACCATAAATGATAATACATTTAGTCCAATCACTCAACAAGAGATAGCGATTGCTGTTGGGTGTAGTGTAATGAAAGTAAACCCTATAATAAAAAAATTAAAAGATGGTGGCTATATAAATCCATACAAAAATTCCAAGGGAAGATATCAATTAACAGATAAGGCTAAATATTTAATAGAAGAGATAAAGAGAATACAAGGAGAAAAGGATAATGCATGACTTAAATACAATTTACGAGGTTTTGAAGAAAGATAGTAGACTGGTCAATCCAGAGGGAGAATTGCTAAAAAATATAGTCTATGAAAAGGCAATTAAAATGGATGTAGCTCTTTTAAGGTTACTTTATTCAGAAGAAGTAACGAGGAAGATGTTTTTTACTATTATTGATGGAGTTGCTGTTTTTGACAAAGTGAAATTTGGATGGTTAATTGATAGCAAGGATTTTCTCCCAGACAGTTATACTATATTTAGAAACAAAATTATGTTGACGGATAATAACCATCAATCTGTTAGTGGCAGTCCAGATATTGTATTGTCTTTTCCATATAAAGATTGTTTGCTTGAAGGTGGACAAACTAAAGAGGATGAAGAAAGAACGGAGATTTACTACAATGAAATTTTAGGAAAAGATTCTATTGATACTCTTCTTGCACCGAAAACATTTGTTAATGCTGTAAGATACTCCAAAGAAGGAGGAAAACAGGCACTGGATTTTAACTTTGATGATAATTTGGTCATAAAAGGAAATAATCTACTTGCGATTAACAGCGTTAAAACAAGATATAAAAATCGTATAAAAATGATCTATATAGATATTCCATATAATACTAAAAATGATTCTTTCCGTTACAATGATAATTTTAATCATTCTACATGGTTGGTTTTTATGAAAAATAGGCTAGAGATAGCTAAAGAATTATTAAAATCAGATGGAATAATTTTTGTTCAAAGCGATGATAATGAGCATGCATATTTAAAAGTCTTAATGGATGAAATTTTTGGAAGAGAAAGATATATTAATACTATTACTATTGAAGCAAAAGCCTCTTCTGGTGCTTCTGGTGGAGGCGAAGATAAAAGGCTTAAGAAAAATGTTGAATTTATTTTATGCTATGCAATGGATGAATTTGATAGGTTTAATGATTGCTTTAATGCTATTCCTTTAGAGGACTTTTTGCAGATGCAAAAACTTCAAAAAAAGAATTTCCATTATACAACTGTATATACTGATTTAGGAACAAAAGAATATTTTGAAACAATTAAAGATGGGGCTGGTCAAGATATGGTTCTATATAAGCATACAGGTTATAAAACCAAAAGTGTAAGTAAACTTTCAGAAGAAGAAGGAATTAGTGAATTAGATGTATACAAAAAGTATTATGATAGGGTATGCACTACAGAAAATGCACAAACTTCGATAAGAACAAGAGTATTAGAGGCTACAGATTCGCAAGATACAATGTATTCTTGTGAATATATACCTGTGTCTGGAAGGAATAAAGGTCAAAAAACAACAATTTATTTTGTAGGTCCTAAGAAAAGACTTATTTCATGGTTTAAAAATGTTTGTGTTAAAGAACAAGATGAAATCTTCAAAAAAGAAAAAATAGGTTCTCATTGGAGTGGAATGAACTGGAATAATATTGCTCGTGAGGGTAATGTAAAATTAGATAATGGAAAAAAACCAGAAGATTTGTTGCGTCGAATCATTGAAATTTCTACAGATAAAAATGATATAGTTATGGACTTTTTTGGCGGCTCAGGTACAACAGCAGCAACAGCACATAAGTTGGGAAGAAAATATATTACTGTTGACCAAATGGATTATACAGAGGAATTAATTGTTACGAGACTAAAAAATGTAATCGATGGCGATCAGTCTGGAATATCAAAAGCTATTGACTGGCAGGGCGGGGGATCGTTTGTTTATTGTGAGCTTGCTAACAATAGCCAGTTAATTATTGACGAAATTAAAAATTGCAAAGAAAGCAGATTAATGGAAATATATAAGGAGTTGGAAGATTCAGATTTTATTTCATATCGTGTTGATATAGATCAATTTAAACAAGAGATTTCTCAGTTTAGAGAATTAAATGAAGATGATAAACGGCGGTTACTAATATCTGTAATTGATAAAAATACTTTATATATTAATTATGCCGATATTGATGACTTAGAATACAAAATTGATAATAACACGAAAGCATTTAATGATAGCTTTTATTTGAAAGGAGAACAGTAATGGCAAGAAAAGCGAAAAAGAAGGAGCTGATAGCCATTAATGAAGCTGATTTTTTATATGGTAAGATTAAAAATTATGAAGAAATGATAAATCAAATGGGGGTATATCTTCCAGAGATACCTACTTATATAACTAATAATTTATCGGAAAAATTTGAAATAAGAAAATATCAAGAATCAGCTTTTCAATATAGTATTCATTATATTGAAAGTTTGGCAAAAGAAAAACAAATACATTTACTTTATCACATGGCAACAGGTTCTGGGAAAACCTATATTATGGCAGGAATGATTCTGTACTACTATAAACATGGGTACAGAAATTTCTTATTTTTTGTAAATCAAGGTAATATAGTAGAAAAAACGAAAGAAAATTTTACAAATAAAGAATTTGGAAAGTATTTATTCGCTAACAGGATTATAATTGATGGGGAAAATATAGAAATAAAGATAGTTGATAATTTTCAGGATTATGATCCTGAATCAATTAACATTAAATTTACAACCATACAACAACTACATGAAGATTTAAATAAGACAAAAGAAAATTCTATAACTTTAAAAGATTTTGAAGATATCAGAACAGTATTAATTGCTGATGAAGCCCATCATCTTAATGCAGACACTAAAAAGGATAAAGAAGAACAAAAAAATGAGGAATCATGGGAGAAGTCAGTAAATAATATCTATTACGCTAATAGAAACAATGTCATGCTTGAATTTACCGCAACATGTGATTTGAAAAATGATAATATTTACGAAAAATATAAAGACAAGATAGCTTATAACTATCCATTATTGAAGTTTCGAGAAGATGGATATACAAAAGAATTTTTAAATTTACAATCCACATTCAGCCCAATGGAGAGAACTATTCAGGCTATGTTGCTAAGTCAATATAGATTAAAACTTTTTGAAAAGCATGGACTTATTATAAAACCTACAATTTTATTAAAGTCGAGAACTATAGCAGAAAATCAAGAGTTTTACGAAAAATTTATAGATTATTTAGCCAATGATTTTAATGTATTAGATATAGAAAAAATACGCAAAAATACTACTGGTATAATTGAAAAAATGTTTGAGTTTTTTAAGGAAAGGGGGTTATCTGATCAAGATGTTGTCACAGAATTAAAACAAGCTTTTTCTCCAGAGCATTTAATTATTATGGATAGTAAAGATAAAAATGTTTCTGAAAAGCAGAAAAAAGTTAATGATCTTGAGAATAGGAACAATCCTTATCGTATGATTTTTACAGTAGATATGCTTTCAGAAGGTTGGGATGTTTTAAATTTATTTGATATTGTACGTTTGTACGATACCCGACAGGGAAGTGGAGGAAAACTTGCTAAGACGACAATTCAAGAAGCACAGCTTATTGGACGTGGGGTAAGATATTGTCCATTTGTAGTAAAGGATTCGCAGGACGCATATACCAGAAAGTATGATAGTGATCCTGATAATGAGATGCGTATCTGTGAAACTTTATATTATCATAGCAAGCAGGATAGTCGATATATTGAAGAATTAAGACACGCATTAAAGGAAATTGGATTTGAAGCTCAAGAAATTGTTGAATTTACATATAAAGTGAAAGATAATTTTAAGGAAACAGATCTTTATAAGAATGGGAAATTTTTTATAAATGAACAGATAAAAATTGGACGAGAAGATGTTTATAATATACCAAGTAGTTTTATAAGTTATCAAACGGAAGTAGACTTATCTTCTCAGGCAAAAGAAGTAGGGCTGGCAGATGATAAAACAAGATCTGATTCTAAAGACATTTTTAAGACAGAGACATTAATAAAAGTAAAAGTATACGCTAATACAAATTATGCTGTTGTTTATAAAGCTTTAAGGCAATATCCTGTTTTTAAATTCAACAGATTATCTGGATATTATCCGAATCTTAAAAGTATTAAAGAATTTATTACTTCTGAAAAATATGCTGGACAATTTGAACTGTATCTAACAACAGACGAAGAACCTACTAACCTTGATTTTTATAAAGCATTTCTTCAGTTTTTTGGGAAACTATCGGATAAAATTTTAGCTATTAAAGATAGATTTCAGGGTTCGGAAGAATTTAGAGATGTTGAACTGTGCAAGTATGTTAAAGATACAGAACGAAAGAAAATGAATCCAGATAATCTTGGAGAAGGAGTATCTCAAAATGCTGTGCCTGAAACAACAGGATTTAAAATGGATTTATCTTTAAATGACTGGTATGTTTTTAACGATAATTATGGTACGACTGAAGAAAAGAAGTTTGTAAAATTTTTCTCTACAAAAGTAGAAAAATTAAAACAAACATATGATGAAGTATATCTTATCAGAAACGAAAGAAATCTGCATATATACTCATTTAAAGAAGGCAAGAGATTTGAACCAGATTATATTTTATTATTGAAGAATAATTTATCAGATAAAATCGAACAGCAACAAATATTTGTTGAGCCAAAAGGAAATCATTTGCTTGAAAAAGATGATTGGAAAGAAGAATTCCTTTTGGAATTAGAAAAGCAAGCCAATGTCATTTGTTATAATAATGATACAGATGATTTTAAAGTCCTTGGATTGCCGTTCTATAATAAAGATAAAAAAGAAAAGGAATTTAGTGAAGCTATTGATAGCTTGATTTAAGAAAAAGAGGGAAAATTATGGAAAGAGTTTTTACAGAATTACACGATGCGTATACAAATTCAGCAACAGGGCAAAAGGTTGCATGATTTGTCTGGCAAACATTAAGAATGCGAGAAAAATCATTGATAGTGAGCTTTCCCTGCGGCAAATTCTGGAGTGCTCCAATGTGCCGTTATCTTTTACGAAATGCGTTTCGATTAGGCTGAATCTAAGTAAGTATGTGGATGTGAAAGAAGAATTTAGATAATATAGGATAGCTCTGTCTTTTGGCAGGGCTGTTACTTATTTGAAGGAGTGAAATGGATTGACGAGTAAAAAAAGGACAGTTATTATTTCGGCAGTTTTGACAGTTATAGGGATAGTAATATTTACAATTTTGCAGCTTAGATTATACATACACTTTACTTTTTTTACAGATTTTACTGTAAAAATTATAACGGACTTATCTTTATGGTGGCATCATATATGGCAAGTGTCAGAATGTAATAATAAGGAATTGTTATCAGATTTTAGAGGATATGGAATAACAATCTCAAGCGGCATCTTTACAAGTGCGTTTGTTACATTTTTAATTGCGAGAGGTGATTATTCTTATGAGCGAAGAAAATCTCTTGAAAATATGTTTTCGGCTGCGGAAGAACTACAAAGGGCATTTATGAAAATAAAATACATATTTCCAGATGAGCCTTATAAATTGGTTCGAGATTTGCTTGGTGAAATAGACAGTAATGAAAGTTCTGAAAAAAATAATCAGTACTTTCGGGAACAATTTAAAAGTGTAGAAGATCCTGAGAGAGCAAAAGAGATGTATGATGCATATTATTCACCGATTTCCCATGATGCTGAAATAAAATTTAAGGAATATCTGTGGAAACAAACAAAAGATGATGTGAAAGAGCTTTTTACTACTCCTGAATCGAAAGAAGAATACCTGGATAAAGAGTGTAGAAAGAAAATAGAGAAATATAATCAAGAATTAGATGATACAATGAAATCATATATCACTTTCAAAGATGTCAGAACGAAAGAGATTACTTCTGCGTATGGTTGCTTAGATTTTGTTTTTGCTAATAAGTCGATAAGAAAACATATATTTGAAAAACTATATGAAAAACAAATTAAGCAAGTGAAAAAAATCAAAAGTAGAATTTCTTACTTTGAAGCGTATTTTGCAGATAATGGTGCCAATAAATCACTATTATTTGATTGGGTGTGGGAGTTACAAAACTCTTTAGTAAGTGAAAATGAAAATGCATATTATCGGCAATATCAATATGATATTGATTGTGAGATAGTCCAAATTTTAGTTTACACTTATGGGAAAGTGAATCCAGAAGAATTTCCAGATAAAAAACATTATCTTATAACAACAAAACCTAGCTGCATGGAAAGAATAATGCAGACTCAGAGTGAGGAATAGTTTATCGGGTTTGTCAAGTAAAGTGTGTAAGTTTTTTTGAAATTTTTTGGTGGTCGAGTTATTCGACCACCTTTTTGCATATTAAA
>CAMWHJ010000078.1 GCA_947174015.1 uncultured Lachnospiraceae bacterium
GGCAATTTTGCATGGTTCTTTGCTCGTAACTATGAAGGTACTGAATAGTTACGAAATATCAATATTCATCATGATGTGGGATAAGAGCATGAAATATATGAGATAATAACGGAAGTTGAAATTCAATACAAAACAGCAAGGAGATGAATGATGGAAAAGATAGAAGAAATCAAAGAAAGAGTGATTCTTATTGGAGTGAGTACAGAGAATTCTCATGAAACAGAGGAAAGTCTGGATGAACTGGAGGAGCTGGCAAAAACCGCAGGTGCAGAGACGGTGGGTAAGGTGATACAAAACAGAGAGGCAATTCATCAGAAAACATATATTGGAAAAGGAAAGACAGAAGAGGTGGAAGAACTTGTGAGAGTTACAGATGCCACCGGTGTTATTTGTGATGATGAACTGTCACCTGCACAATTAAATAACTTAGAGGCAGAACTGGATATCAAGGTGATGGACAGAACCTTAATTATTCTGGATATTTTTGCAGCAAGAGCCACCAGTGCAGAAGGCAAGATTCAAGTGGAGTTGGCACAACTGAAATACCGTCTGGCTCGTCTGGTGGGGCTTCGAAATTCCCTGTCCCGACTGGGAGGCGGTATCGGAACCAGAGGACCGGGGGAAAAGAAACTGGAGATGGACAGACGGTTGGTAAAATCCCGAATTTCACAGCTGAACAGTGAATTAAATGAGGTGAAGAGACATCGTCAGGTGATGCGGAAACAGAGAATGGAAAGCACCCAGCCGGTAATTGCCATTGTGGGTTATACCAATGCAGGAAAGTCTACCCTGCTAAATGCCCTGACGGGTGCAGAGGTGTTGGAGGAAGATAAGCTTTTTGCCACACTGGATCCAACCACCAGAGTGTTGGAACTGGAAAATAAGGAACAGGTTTTGCTTACCGATACGGTAGGATTTATTCGCAAGCTTCCGCATCATCTTGTGGAGGCATTTAAAAGTACCTTGGAGGAGGCAAAATATGCTGATTTGATTTTACATGTGGTGGATGCTTCAAATCCCCAGATGGAGTCCCAGATGGAAACGGTGTATAAAACATTGGATTCTCTGGAAGCCGGTGATAAACCGGTGGTAACTCTCTTTAATAAGATGGACAAATTTACAGAGTTAGGGGAAAAGCCAAATTTACGAGATGACAGAGCCAAAGAAATGTTAGAAATTTCTGCCAGAACTGGGAAAGGCTTTGGGGAAATCAAGGAATCCCTGCAAAATTTTTTGCATTCCAGACAAATGTACGTGGAGCGGGTGCTGCCTTATACAGAAACTTCTGTCTTACAGTTGGTACGCAAATATGGAAGCCTGTTAGAAGAGGCATATGAGCCGGAGGGAATCCGTATGCGTGCTTATATACCCAAGGAATACTATGCTTATGTAAGTGGCTTGAAATCCAAGTGACCAAACTGCAAAGCAGTTTGATTGTCTGCCTGTGCTAATTGCCAAGGGTTTTCATGGGAACAATACTCCAAAGGTGATTTTGCAAGGATTTTTTAAAAATTGGTAAAAAAGACGAAAAATATTGAAAAAAACCTTTATTTATGGTACAATTTCCCTAGATAATATAAAAAGCATTTGTGACTAATATATAAAAATTTTAGAAATAGTCAGAAAATGATATAGTACAGAAAGTATCTGTATATTGACGATAAAGCTAGGAAAAGGGGTATCAATATGATGGCAGGAAATAGATTTCCAACACGAATTACACTCAACGAAGGATTAGAAAACTGTGGGGGAAGTGCTGAATTATACCAAAGGGTGATAACTTCCTTTATAGAAGAGGGCAGAAAGAAGCTTCCGTTAATTAAGCAGCTCTATAAGAAAGAGGACTGGAAGAATTACATTGTGGCAGTGCATGGTTTGAAAAGTTCAGCAGCATCCATTGGGGCAATGGAATTGTCAGCCCATGCAAAAGAAATGGAATTTGCGGGAAAGGATGAAGCCATTGGCTTAATTCATGAAAAAACTGACAGTCTCTTACATGAATATATTGAAATGCTGCAAATGCTGACAGCTTTTTGCAAAGATAAGACAGAAGAGGAACAGATTAAATTTTTTGAAGAATATGGTGAATAGGAGTGATTTCTATGGAGGATTTGATTGATATCCGCAATCGAAAAGAGCATACAAATATTGTAAAGTGGTATAATTATAATTATGAGACCAAGAAGAACATTATTGGAGAAGAAGGCAATGAGATTTATCTGCCGCTGCCCGAAGAGAAGATGGAGGAAACCACATCAGAGCTTTTGACGGAAGAACAGACGGCAGAAAAAGACAGCGTTTCCAGTGATGCCGAGGATGTGTTAAGCCGGATTAATCAGGCGAGAGATGACAAAGTTCAGGCTGCAATTATGCAGGGGATGGAAACATAGTGAAAAGAATGCAGGAGGTTTGCAATGAGCAATGTGATGGGCAGCCGTATTTCCATACCTTCTATTTTGAAGGTGGGAAATGGCACTTTACAGGAAATAGGAAAATATTTAAAGGAAAAAGGTCTAAATAATGTGGTGGTCTATTTTGGAAATGGCCTGATTGATATGTTTGGTGCCACGGTTATGGATTCTTTAAAGGAGAATGGGATTACATTGTTGGATTATCGAGAGTTGGACTCTACAAATATTGATGATATTGTAGAGCTGGCTTTTCGTGCTGACACAAAGACACAAGCCATTTTGGGAATTGGCGGTGGTAAGGTGATTGATGTGGCAAAATATGCATCATATCTTCGAAAGCTGCCTTTTATCAGCATACCCACCTCTGCATCCAGTGACGGTTTTTCCTCATCCAGTGCCTCTCTTTTGGTGGAAGGAAGGAGAACTTCGGTACCTGCAAGGATTGCCTATGGTATTATAGTGGATACTGATGTAATTAAAAGTGCTCCGGATAAATTTATTTTCTCTGGTATCGGTGATTTGGTGTCAAAGATTACAGCATTATATGACTGGAAGTACGAGGATAGTCAAGGGTATGATACTTTGAATGACTTTGCTATGATGATTGCCAAAAAGGCAGTGAATAGCTTTGTGCGAACCACTTATGAAAATAACAGCATAAAAGATGATTTGTTTTTACGAGAGCTGGTGGATTCACTGGCACTTAGTGGAATTGCCAATGAAATTGCCGGGAATTCGGCTCCTTCCAGTGGCAGTGAGCACCTGATTTCTCATGCTTTGGATAAAATATGTAAGACACCTCAGCTCCATGGCATTCAGGTGGGGCTAGCCACTTATCTGATGAGTATGGTGCAGGAGCACAGAGTCAAAAGAATCCATAAGATTTTTACAGATACCGGATTTTTCCAGTATGCTGCCACATTAGATTTAGAACGGGAGGAGTTTTTGAGAGCGATTGATTTGGCACCTTCCATCAAACCCTATCGCCATACTTATATTCATGAGGAGCAATATCGTCGGAGGGCAAAAGAAATTCTTATGGACGATCAGGTATTTCAGAAAATTTTTGCATAAGATAAAAGACTGATCCAACGATACATGCAGTTTTTGAAACAAAGTTTTTGCAAAGGGATAGCAGGTTATCTAATATGTAGAGTTTACGAAAAAACAGAAAATTTAAAAAAAACAGAAAATTGCAAAAAATGGGTTGACTTTTGGCATATAATTTGGTATTATAAATCTCGGTCATGCGGAAGTGTCGGAATTGGCAGACGAGCAAGATTCAGGTTCTTGTAGGCTTCGGTCTGTGTGGGTTCAAGTCCCATCTTCCGCATATTTAAGAGAAGCAGTGATTGACAAGTGTAGAAAAAGGTAGTATACGGTCATTTATGCTGTTATAATAGTAAAATTTTATATGCGGGAGTGCTGGAATTGGCAGACAGGCTAGACTAAGGATCTAGTGATGGCAACGTCGTGTGGGTTCAAGTCCCATCTCCCGCATGAAAAATCCCTTAAAATAAGGCATTTTGAAGCGGTGGTTGCGAAAGGTAATTAACAAATCAAAAAACACAGGAAAGGAGAGTCCTGTGCAAGTGCTACTAAAGGTAAATCGATCATAAATCGGTTTATTTTTTTGCCTAAAATTAAGATAAGAGATTCTAATATGCTTGTGGGAGCGTTGAATGGCTCAAATTTCGTTTTATTGTATAAGACGATAATAGCCCCTCTTTTCAGATGTTGTAAAACGTCGAAGTATGTGATAATATAGATGTGTTACCGCCCCTATACTGGTGACAGGAAGGGGGATTGACATGGAAGTTATAACATCATTTTTAGTTGCTGTTATGGCAGGCGTGGTTTGCCACCTCGTTTGTAAATGGTTAGACAGTAACAACAGCGGTAATTAGCCTAGTTTTGCACAACTATAAAGGGCAAAAAGAACCCCCAAGGAGATAGCCGCTCTTTGGGGGTTCGCTTGACATGGACTATAACATCATTTTGCCTAAAGACAATAATAACATATATGTCTGGCAAAATCAAGTATATGCAGGCAAAAAAAAATTATGTCAGATTGAGAAAATTAATTAAATATTAGCAGTTGATAGTTAGAGAGTCTGTTTAGGCTCTTTTTTTATGGAAGATCGTAAAGCGTGTTTTATTCTGTTTTTCTTTCCAAGTCAGATAATCTTTTGACTAATGAAAGCTGGCTGCTATATATTTGTTGTAAAGCCATAACAATAATTGCAATGAATTCTTCATATCTTAAGGAGTATATGTAGATAGGTTCTCCATTTTCATTTAATTTAGAAACTCTTGTTGTATTTCCGTTTTCATCGATACATTCTTCTGTCATTGTATCTTTGCAGAATCCGGCGAATTCCAAGGGTGACAGACCTATTTTATTCATCGTATCCTCTACGTCCTGGGCTATAAATCCAACATGAGTTCTTCCGGAAGTTCCATCTTTAAATGTGAATGATACAGGAATTAAGTTTATAAATAATTCAAAATATCTGTCATCCTCAGATAAATTTTTTATATTATCCTTATAATTTCTATCAGAAGTACTCACCGCACCAGTTGCAGCATATATATTCATCCAACGTGTATGGTACTGTCCAAGATTGCATGTATTGTCTGATGTACCAGTAACTTCTCCATAGGTTGAACTGACAGAACCATCTCCAGATGTGCCATATGAGGTGACTTTTAACCCACCAGTACAGTATCCGCTTCCACATCCTTGAATGGTACATACATTTGCATATGGTCTGTTAATTGCGGTGTAATAATAGTTTACAGGAACATATTTACTAGACAAGGCTGTCCCATTTTCATAAAAATTTTTAGCATATATCATATTCCATTGATTAGATGTACCATTTCCGAGTGATGAAGTTGTATTATTGGGAATTAGTGAACCTGTTATGGCAGATGAACCGGAAAGTGGTATTTTTGTGCTGTCCCTTGCATTTCCGTTTGCTAACAAGTATCCTTGGTAGGCAGACAAAGAATCCGATGTACTTGTAGACGTTAGATTATTCTGGATACCACGCCATGTATTGGTATCTGTAAAAACAGCATTGCCTGGTACAGATTTCTCCAATGTATAGGAACAGGAGACAGGAACACCATTTGAAAAATACACAGGCTGAGTAGAAGATCCTGCATTAGTATTCAATTTGTTTGCACTTGATGCGGCACCGCCTGCACTGGAAGAAGCAGCATAATTATGCGTATGGCTCGCAGCAGCATATGTATTTGATGCTGTATATGCAGCACTTCCAAGCCCCTTAACTGTAACATCAGTTGAAGTTCCGTTTGTGTTTACACTAATTGTACCATTACTGGAGCCAGTGGAAATGCTCCTGACACCGCTGTTTGAAAAAGTTGTCCCGCTTAGTGATATGCCGGTACCGGCAGAATATGTAGTATTATTATCAGTACCCCACGCAGCAGTACCGTCTGCACTCCATCTGAGAATCTGTCCAGAGGATCCCCCGCTTGGTATATGCTTATTGCCAGAGGTAGTTGGGTGTGTATAGACAGTATTATTGTCTGTGGAGCTGATTACAATATTTCCACTGGCATCTGTTTTCACAGTTGTGGCTCCAGAGCCACTAATCTTATGGGATGAAGTTACAGAACCATTTTCTACACTATTTAAAAATATATATCCGCCTGTTAATTCAGTTGCAGTATCAGATGTATCAATAGAAGAATGATTTATAACATTTTTACTGGTATAATGAGTATTTGTATCAGTAGAAGAAATAGTTAATTTATCATTATTGGCATCAGGTGTAAGAGTTATATTTGCTCCTGCAACTAAGGTTAAGGTGTCAGTTGGTGAATCTGCTGCGATTGTGCTGGAACCTACAATAATATTGCTAAAGGAATTATCTGCTTTATTTTTATTCAAATCATTATATGCCTGATATAGAGCATTTTGAGAAGCACAAATTCCATTGGCGGCATCACCATGATTCACTTTACTGTCATAAACGTCACTGATTTTTGCAGTGCCAAAATTTGATTCATTTGCGGTATCTAAACTTATTACACCAGAATTATTTTTTAATCCGTTCCCGGCTGAAACTTTTACGTGTCCCAAAACAGATGAAGTGGCGGTGGTTGATATATGGGAAATCAAAGAACTGACAGCTTTTGAGATTTTGCCAAAAGCTGTGGATAGCTTTTCTCCACTTGTTAATTTTGTTAAAGTGTTTGCTTCTTCATAGGTAGGTGTCTGGTCGTTTGTGGTTACATTGGGGACATTTCCTAATCCAACCTGTGACTTTGTTGTTTTATGTGGATTTTCATAGTCAACTAAGTGGTGAATCATTCCGTTAATCACATCAGATTCATTGCTGGATTCCATATCCTGATTACTGACCACAGATTTCTCCACAATCATACGAAAAGGCATGGTAGATAAAATTTGTCCGGTGGAGGAATCGGAAATCTGTAATTCCGAACAGGCAATGCCGGGAGAGAGCATTGCCTGTTCCGTTAAATCAATCGTGACCGTACCGTCATCATTAATTTTTGCCGTATTATAAATGTATGTATTGTCCGGTTTGCGGATTTTATAGCGGGCAACCATGGTGGTGCTGCTGATGGGATGAAATTTTCCATTCTCCGTAACAGTGATCTCAACAATACGAGAATTTTCATCATTTTCCACACAGCGGACATTTTGAATTCTTGGAATGATAAAGTCCAGAGATATTTTCTGTTTTGTTTCTAAACTCATATTGGCTCCTTTCTATAATCCCACTTTCCGAATGGGAGAGTAGGTTATTGTAATGTTGCAATCCAAGCTGGGAGTGAATATATTTAAGTTATTGGTTCCGCCTTTTTCATAATGATTCCAGATTTTTGGGAAAAAATAATTGAAATCACCGGAAATATTATGAGATGGGACAGAGCTTGTAATGATTTGGTTCTGTCCGTCAATGGTGATAATTTCACCGATAGTACAGTTGGAGATTTTCATGATTTTATTGTCCATGGAATTTTCCAGCCTAAAAACACCACTGGACAACATTTGAATTTTAACATCCGGCCGGATATATCCCTCCTCGTCAGAAGTATCATAAAAATCAAAAGAAGTACCTGCCAGGCATTCATACCGGGCAGATACCTCATCCATATAAGCATATGGTGCATTTGTAGTCATGGTCAATTCTAAGCCGATAATCTGCCCATTTAAGACAATTTGCTTACTATTAAAGGCTGCATTCCAATAAATGTGCTCCAAGCCATTCTGATAGATTTTAAAGCGGTTGTAGCCGTTTCGTCGGCACAGCCATCTCTGCAAAGCAGATACCAGCTCCGGAGATAAATACATATCTCCATCAGAAGCTGTGCTGCATGGATTCCTGCATATCTGAAATGTAGCAGAATAGCAGGAATCGTAAGTGGAAGAGTACAGATGGAACTTGCTGCTTTTGCCGGGCTTAATCTGCTGAAAGGTGATATCTGCCCCGGAAGAAACCGTTTCCATGCCGCTGTTGTTAAAATTACAAACGATCATGCCATAATCTGATAATTTTTCTTCTGCATACTCAAAATCGGTTATCATAAAATCACCTCACTAACTTTATTCGTCTAAAAAATCAATCAGAGGGAAAATGTCCTTGGGAGACACCTTCACTCCGTCCAAAGCAGATTTAGAGATGTGGGAAATAGTTACCTCTATCACGGTATTCAGCAATTTGGTGATTTTTTCATTGAAAGCGGCCACATCTTTAATCTTAATACCGTTTTCGACCTGTACGAAATTTCCCTCTTCATCTTTTTCTGCATATTCCATGGTAATGGCATCCCGTTTCTTCTCAAAGGTTTCCTTTACCGTCAATAACTCCTTTAAATTCCTTGCAATGGTGCAGGATGTATTTAAGTCTAATTCCTTATCAGCCAGTGCTTCCAATGCTCCATAAATATTTAAAATTTCCAATGCTTTTAATTTCATAAAAATATCCTCCTTAAAAGAAAAGACGACGGAACTTAAGCCATCGCCTGTTTTATAATTTCAATTTCCTGTTTTAATTTTTCATTTTCTTCCTTTAGTACCTGTAATTCACGTCTTGTCTTTTGAATCATGTGGGTGTTCCAAGAAGTAAATTCCGTATAAATTAATCCCATGGGATTTTCAATGCCATCCTCAGCGGTTTCCATTTGTACAAATCCACCGAAATCCTTTGTGGTATAGCCATTATTAATAAAGGAGTCACGAACGTTTTGGGCTTTAAACCCAAAATGGAATCTGTCGGATGTGCCATTATTGTATTTGAATGCATTTGGTTCTAAATCCATAAATACCTTGTCAAACTCGTCTAAAGATTTAAAAGAATTTTTTAATCTTGCATCAGATGATGTTGTGATACCTGACTCGGAAGTGATACTACTGCTTCGTAAATGTAAACTTTTGCCTCTTAATTGTGTTTTTAAATTAGTGTTACCAGCAAATGCAACTGCAAGATTGCTATCATAGCCTGCAATACTTCGATAGGTTCCATCAACGTGTACGGAATAAGTATTTCCTTTTAATCGAAACATGTTACCTTCATAGTCACCAGTAATAATTTTACATTTTATATCAATATTTCCATCTATATCAAAAGAGATCCTATGGTCAGTCCATATATTGTCAGCACCTATTACACCGATTCTTCCGGTTTTTCGATCTGAACTTAAATGCATTGCAAGGCGATTTCCTGTCAATTCGTTATTGCCATTGTAAAATCCTTTTAGTATCACTGTATCTATGGAAGAGACTTCCAATGTGTCTGTTACGGTTATATTATTTGTTTTCAATGTGTCTGCTTCCAATGATGGTACATAAAATTTATGATTTACAAAATCAAATCGTGCAGCTAAAGGAGAACTTTGACTTCTGAAAAATATATTTTTAGATTTCACGGCATCAATAATGATGCTATCAGCATATGAACTATCCCAGCCAGGGGGAGTGGTATACAAGCTAAGTCTGCCCGATGGGTTGTTACCTTTATCATCACACCTATAAAACCCAATTCCACCACTACACAATTCAACAAACATTTTTCCAAGTTCATCTTTTCCATAAGAAATGATGGAAGAATTATTTGAATTAAGATTTATGGAAGAATAAGTACCATTCTCTTGATTATCAACTGTTGAATACAGCATATGTTCACAAATACTCCATCCTCCAATAGTCCCGCTTACAGAGGTCAGCTCCCCATTAAAATAAGCATTTCCATCACTGTCAGCATATATAGCAGCATTCCCTTCTTTATTCGTGATTTGGAAAATTTTCTCATTTTCGCTTAATTCCAAAGGATCAATTAATACGGAACGCTGGTCATTTTCAGCATTATTGGTTATATACAACAATCCACCACCCATATAGGGAGCTATTATATATTTGCCATTCATATGAGTAGTGCCAATTCCAAGATAGCCATTAACATCATTTTTAAAATTTTTAACTTCGCTCTTATAAGTATCTTCAACGCATTCAATCTTAGTTCTTGTCAAATCCTGAATGGCATGAGCAATCGTATTAGAGGAATTAGCATATTGCGTAAATGCTGTTCGGAATTCATCTGGATCTATGGTGATATTGCTGTTCCAATCAGATTCGTGAAATAGTTTTATTTTTTCTATATATTTTTCTAATCCTGTATATGCATTGATATATTCTGTAAAAACGTCATCCGTGTCTTTGCCGCCAATTTCAAGATACGATGAATTATAAGCATAGTATTCTTTCTGAATATTTTCCCAGCGTATCAGCAAATCCTGTTTTTCCGCAGGGGTAATAATACCGTCAGAACATGCTGCCTCAGCAGCTTCTTTTGCCTTGTTTGCCAGTGTTTCATCTGCCCTTGGTATAGTCCAGTCAGAAAGATGGAAAACGTCACTGGTTTTAATTGCCTTATAAATTTGGTTCTTTTCAAATTTTTTAATTGCACTATCTTTTTCGGATGCCCAATCCCAACCTTCTTCGGGCTCCCAATCTTCTTCGGGAATCCAAAAATCACCTATATTGTATGTGGATGGTTTTTCCACATATATCGTAGATTTTCCATCCACTTTGTCGTACAATTCGATTGGAACATCCATTTCAGCCCAAATATAGTCAACATTAAGATGATTACTTTCATTTTTAGTGCATGTATAAACATATGATTTTTGTAATAAAGGATGATACCACAAATCACCAATCCATAAATCAAAGCCATCATTTTTAGAAATATTTTTGTGTTCATTATGTGGCGGCTGCTCCTGGTAATAAGTTTCTGCTTTCTTGTCAACCTGTCCTTGAATGTCTGTTTTATATTTTTCAAAGGTTGTGTTTATAAAAGTATTTAATTCTGTATCGTCTGTATACTTACTGGAATTTACCCAGTCATTTATTGAAAATAGTTCCCCCATTTTCTTAGTGCAGATGCAGGTTAATATATCACCATTTTTACCCTGCATCCATATATCACCTTGCTCATAGGGGGGAATCGGATTTGTACTTTCGGTAAACGTACGCTGTTTCCCATCAATAGTAGACTGTGTACGGTATAAAGATTTCAGTGAATTGATGATGTTAGAGTCCGAGATCTCCGTCCAACAGTATACGTTCTCTTTTTTAAACTGATATGCTTTCTTATTCACCCCATTGTAAAAATAATCATCAATGTGTTCCGACTTCAAATCTTCGGTAATCCAGCTATTTGCAGGATAATTTTCCAATGTGGGATCGTAATCATAAAACCAGCTCATAAATTGTCTGTCTGACTGATTCTGCACATTGTCAATCAGGGTATGAGTAAAAGATATTGTGTCTACAAGATCTTCCACATCTTTCTGTTTCACTGGATTTTTCCAGCGAATAGAACCGCCATCCAGTGTAATTCCGCTACCATCAATAAGGACAGAACCGTTGTTGTCGTAGATTCTTAATTCCTCTCCGCAAATCAAATCCCCCACTACTTTTTTGGATATAATACCTTGTGTTTCTACCATGTTACCTTCTATATTCTTATAAACAATTCTGCCTATGCCGGTATCTATGGTTTTCCAATTATCAGACGTAAGATACAATCCATTTCCGATAATTCTAATCTGATATGGTTCATACTCATCCTTAATATCATTATATTTTCTGCACAAAATACCATATTGGTCTATGACCACTTCCTGATTGGTATCATTGGCGTATTTTGTCTGTGTTGCCGTTAAGCCATCCTGAACCCAATTTGCCACATAAGAGTTTACCTCCTTAGTTTTGTTTACCTGCTGCACCAGACCGTCATAGGAAGATACCATAGAATTTGCGGAATCGATAATGGATTTGACATCCAGATAATCATGATAGATGCTTTCCACAGTGGAAAATTCCACAGTGCCGCTGGTCAAATCATCATAATTTACCTCGTAGGAGAGCAGTCTTAATTTGTATATTACATCATCCACCGAAAACCGTATCCAATTACCGACACAGAACTTGTCAATTATGGGGGCAAACTCTTTTCTTGCCAAGATATTACTGATGGTTGATGTTAAGGTATATCTTGGATTTGCCGCTTTTATCAGTTCCTTTTGTGCAGCTTCCAAAAGCATTTTGGCATTTTGGATAATTTCCGAATCCGTCAATCCGGTAGAAACATAATTGGAATTGGAGTATTTATCCTCTTTCCGATAAGCACAAAATGTTTTCCATAAATTATCTCCGATATAAGATTTAAAATCTAATAAAGCATTGATTTCCGATCTCAGTTCATGCAGAAAACCGCTGAATTCTGCTTGATTTGTTATGGGATTATAATTGGCATAATAAAATGCCTTGATATATTCTAATTGTCTGCTTCTCGATAGAAAGGAGGGATCATTCTTATCACCATTCAGTTCCTTATCAATCTGTTGAAACCTGTAATAGAAAAGATCATAATATTTATCATATGAACTTATAATAGTGGTATTTGCCGTAGCTGAATCATTAGATTGGGAAGAAGATATCACAGTCAGACATCCATAAAAACAATTTCTCAAAATTTGTAATTGATCATAAGAATAATAATGTAATTGTTGGACAAATTCTGACTCTGACAATTTCAAGGATGTAATGCTTTTATCGTCAATATTTTTATCGTCCCCAATCTTTCTGTAAATAGTCTGCTGTATATATAAATCATCATTTCCATTAATGGTTAAAGTGATATTTTCACTTTCTTTTGATATATATTTACCAGTATCATCCTTTTCAGTACGACTGATTAAGATGATTCTGCCAATCCATTTGCCTTCGGTATTTTTATCGGCTTTGATATATGTTTCCGTCAATAGCGTGAGTTTATAATAGGCATCGCTATAATACATTTTTGCCAGTTTTTTAATAGCAGTTTCCACTTCATATTGATTGACATTTGTGTAATCCAGCAGGGCAATTTTGTTTTTGAAATCCCAACCGGTATTATTGTCGCTGGTGTCTGAGTTCATATAATTGTTAGCAAATCCGTCAATAATATTCTGCATGGAATTGTCTATATCAAGACCATCGATCCTCTTGGTGGGCATCATGGAAGTCTGAATGAACTGGTATAAATTAATTGCTTCATACATAGCCAGCGTGGTAGAGGAATAGCCTGTTAGAACAGGTGGCAGTTCCTGAAAATGGATTTTTTCATCATCTTTAAAAAGAGTGTTGACATATTTTACAACTGAGTTGTAATTACTTCTTATGGTATTTTTCGCATCAACTTCTGTTATAATATCATAAGTTCCAGTAAAACCATGGATAGAATCCACATCAAGATGAAATTCCATTGTCGTAAGACAATTTTCATATAAAGCATCATAACTTTCCAGTTTAGCCACAAGTTCACTCGGCATATCATCCCTCATAATCTTAGGAATACAATACAAATACTGGGTTCCGTTTGGATTAATGGAAGCTAATGCAGCGTTCATGGTATCATCCCCGGCTTCCACATAAAAGCAATTCTTTAAGGAATCCCCATTGGTGTTCACGGATGTCTCCTGTGCCAGATTTTCATTGGAAAGGAATACAGTGGTGTCTTCGCCATATTGTCCGCTGAAATTTTTTCCCTTGCATTCCGGGCATATCTCTGAAAAGTCTCCTCGATATCCACAATCACAATCATTGCAGGTATTATATAAGTCATAGACATTTATCCTGCGGGTGATAGAATCAAAGAGGAAAAGACAATTAAATTCTTCTGAAATTTCTCCCACCAGTTCATCATAAATCGTAGTGTCTGAAATGGAAAAGACTCTTTCTATATTTGCAAGAGTAGGTGAAACA
>CAMWHJ010000079.1 GCA_947174015.1 uncultured Lachnospiraceae bacterium
GAAAAAGGATGGCAGCCGGCACAGGGATTGCAAAGTATGTGGATATCGTCAGACGGAAAAGATTCCTGCAACGCCCACGAAGAAAGTTAAAGTCACCAAACTCAAAATCATGAATGCACCCAAGACTTTGAAGGCTGGTAAATCTAAAACTTTGAAAGTCAAAGTTACACCAGCCAGTGCTACGAACAAGAAAGTAACTTGGAAGAGTAGCAACAAAAAGTATGCTACAGTAAACAGCAAAGGCAAAGTTACCGCCAAGAAAGCCGGCAAAGGTAAGACCGTAAAAATCACGGCTACCACCAAAGATGGTAGTAAGAAGAAAGTTACAGTGAAGATTAAGATTAAGTAGGCGATAGTCTATACAAGTGTCAATACAATCCCCCTCTGCAAGCAATGGGGGATTAGCCTGCTTTTTGTTGTTTTCTTTTGTCCCATAAAAAATGCAAAAACGCAATAGCCGTAATAAGCACCTCAAAAACTACTTTGATGTTTTAAAGGAAAACATAGTTGTTAATGATACAATACAGAACATTTTGATAAATAAAGGTTTTTTGGATGTGTCAAATTTAGCAAAGGAGTCCTTTGTAAGTACCAGACAATTGGAACGTCTATTTCATGAGTATGTAGGTATCACGCCTAAAAAGTTGAGCAATTTGATACAGTATCAATTCTTGTGGAGAGATGCTTTGTGTGAGCTTGATTTTGATGTAATAAGTGTGGTGCATAAATATGGATATACGGATCAATCTCATCTATTGCGGGAATTTAAAAGATATCATTCTATGGATATACATAAAGCGAGACGAATTGCTTTTAAGGATGTCGGAAATATACAAGATGTTTTTGTGAAAATTTAGTAAAATAGTTTCAAATTCTGACGAGCAGAAAAGGGATGAGGAACGATGAAAGAGTATCGAAAGGAGAAAAAGGAACTGATTAGTGTTTGTGGTATGGACTGCAGTTCGTGCTATTGCTTTGGCGAAATGTGTAATGGCTGCAATTTGTGTGAGGGAAAAGTTTTTCATGCACCAGAAGGAAAAGCTTGTCCAATTTATGATTGTGCCAGAAACAGTAGATGTATGCAAACTTGTGGAGAATGTGGACAAGTTCCTTGTAAGATATGGTTTGATACCAGAGATCCTAAATTTTCCGATGAGGAATTTAATCAAAATGTAACAATGAGGGTACAGGCGTTGAGAGAGGAATAGAGAATTTATGTCGAAGAATAGAGAACTTGCAGAATATATTATGGATCAATTATCTGATTTGGGAGATATACGAAATATTCCCATGATGGGTGGATATATTTTTTATTATAAAGAACGGATATTTGGCGGAATTTATGGAAATGGTTTTCTGGTGAAAATTACAGAGGCAAGTAAGAAATGTATGCCGGACAGTGTACCGGAGCCACCGTATGAGGGTGCAAAACCTATGTTACCGGTAACCATTTTGGATAATAGAGCTGCGTTGCAGGCAATGGTGGAAGGGATGTATTTGGAATTGCCAGAAAGAACACCGAAAAAGAAAAAAGAATAATTTGTGAAGTTTGGTAAGTGTAAGGTAATCAGAGACTGGTTCCTTGCAAATGAGTTTGCTGATTTTGGTGCCTCTTTTCCAAACTTCGTTAGAGATATATGCAGATGAATAGGCTGTTCTATGGATAGCACAGGTTATTATCAGATTGGAGAAAAAATATGTATTTCAAATTATTATGGAATGAATTTGCCACGCTCCCGGAAGTAGAGGCGATTGCACTGGGCGGATCAAGAGCCGGTGCGGATTATGACGAAAAGTCAGATTATGATTTATACATTTACTGTACCAGAATACCGTATGAGAGTATGCGGAAGTGCATTTTGGAGAAATGCTGTCAGTATATAGAGCTGGGCAACTCTTTTTGGGAGCTGGAAGATGACTGCACACTGAAAGATGGGGTAGACATTGATATTCTGTATAGAAATATTGAGGACTCTGAACTCAAAAAATTACGAAATGCATTGGAAATCGTGATATCTAACTTAATCTTTTTCTTTGGTTGTCTAACATAGTTAATAGCCTTTCCATCATTTCAACACCAGGAAAGTGACCTGTATTTTTTACAACGATACAATTTAAATTTGAATTATTACTATCTATAAATAATTTCTTTGCTGTCTTTGTTGATGCAACAATATCTGTATCACCCTGCAACATGATGTACGGAACTTTTACATTGCTTAACTGATTGGATAAATCCAATTTCAAGATTTCTTTCCATAATGAACTATTCTTCCTATATCCATTAACCATAATTGCCTTAAAGTCCTTAAATTTGTAATCCGGACTTTTTAACAGACCTTTAATTATTTTACCCATAGGAGCCTTTTCGCCTGCTTTATTGTCATATGCATTTGTATATTTTCTTAGTGAGCTTGAAATCAGCTGCAAATCTTTGTTGGTATAATTATCAACTGTTATTTTGCTAATCCGTTTTAACTTCTTTCTTGAAATATTAGTCTTTTTTAATGTTTCAAGAACTTCATCACATATAAAAACATTTTTAACAATTTGTCCGCAAGCAACAATAGCATCTACCACATGAGGATTTTTCTCTAATAATTTAGCACTTAATATAGATCCCCAAGATGTTGAAAAAATCATAATGTTGTTATTAGGAAATTTCTCTTTTAACTTCGATATTAATTCTTCTGTCATATGTACAAATGAATCAATAGAAAAATCATCTGTTATAGTAAAGTTATTAATTCCGCATCCGAGTTGATCCCAGTACACCATAATAAATTTATTTGTAAATTCAGGAAATATTCCTCTGCATCCAACGGAAAATGGTATAGGTGTTCCAGGACCTCCATGTAAGGTTAAAACGACAGGTGATTCTTTGCTTTTTCCCTCAATTAAAACTTTTTGCTCGTAGCCGCCAAGAGTGAATGTACATAGTTCAGAAATCTCATTATTATTTTCAATATTTTTCTTTCTCAATTTAACTGCTCCTTTTTTAAGTAGAAGAATTGTAATTCAATATCTGCATTCGAGGCTGTAAAAAATCTTATTCCATCGTGGTAAGATAACAGCGATTGCACATATACAAATAAACACAATGGCAGTGGTAACTATTTTTTTCTTATCCTTGCTCTGGGTGCCACAAGCAATGCAGATTAACATGCCATAAAAAATGCCAAAATACCGGTATTCAGGTATTACCCACACTAATGCCAGTACCTTTTTTCTTTAAACTCTATTATATCATATCAGTCTCTTTTGTTACAACTTTATTATAGCACATCAATGGGCGTATAAATGTCTGAAAGAGTTTGTTTTTGAGGAAGGTGTGCTGTTAGACATTATTGACCACAGTCAAATGGCAGCAGAACTCCGGAAACAGATCGATGCAGATCCAAAGGGCTTTCAGGAAAAAAGCTGTGGGGACATCCGACAATTTGTTCAGGATAGTTTTTCAACAGATATGAGTATAAAAGCTTGGTGGATTAAGTAAGGGGGATTTTTACATAGGCTTGGTTTCCAGGATATGGATAGAGAACAGGTGACACATATTTTTATCATTAAATAATGAGTTATTTACCATAGGGTATTGTGGCAGGGAATAAAATTCCTGTCCTTTTTTGAAATAGAACAAAATATGTAAGTTACAGAAATTGTATTGACAAATAGATATCCACAGAATATAATGTACTTGTTAAATAAGTACATTATATTACAAAGGAGAGATTGCGTGGAAATCATCATCAGCAGTAACACAAGCAAGCCTATCTATGAGCAGATAACCTCACAAATCAAAGCTATGATTATGAGTGGAGAATTGCAGACAGGGGACCCTATCCCATCTATGCGTTCACTTGCTAAATCCATACATGTGAGTGTTATCACTGTTCAAAAGGCTTATGAAGATTTACAACGAGACGGATTTATAGAAACAACCATTGGGCGTGGAAGTTTTGTATCAGCACAAAACAAAGATTTTTATCAAGAAGAACAACAGCGTCGGGCGGAAGAACATCTGCAGGAAGCCGCTGATATCGGACGAACAAGTAATATTTCGCTGGAAAAGTTAATTGAACTTTTAACACTATTCTACACAGAGGAGGAATGATTTTATATGGAGAACATTTTGGAACTAAATAATGTATCAAAAAAATATGCAAGGTCAGATTTTGCGTTGGACAATATCTCCTTTTCTCTCCCTGCAGGTTGTATTATGGGGCTTGTGGGGGAAAATGGTGCTGGAAAGACAACTACCATTGGATGTATTCTCAATACCATTTTTAAAGACAGCGGTAGAATTAAGATTTTTGGAAAGGAACTGTCGGATGATGATAAAGAAATGCGGGAAAAGATTGGGGTCGTTTATGACAGCGATAATTTTCCGGGGTATTTATCTGCGGCTCAACTGGCGGATATCATGAGTGGAATCTATCAGCAGTGGGATTCTACTTTGTTTCAGAAATATCTGAATATTTTTCACTTGATAAAGGAGCAAAAAATTAAAACTTATTCCAAAGGAATGACTATGAAGCTGGCAATGGCAGCGGCATTAGCTCATCATCCTCAATTATTGATTTTGGACGAAGCAACCAGCGGATTAGACCCAGTTATGCGGGATGAGATGTTAGATGTATTTCTGGATTTTGTTGGAGATGAAAAGCATTCTGTCTTGTTATCTTCGCATATCACGAGTGATTTAGAGAAAGTGGCTGATTATATTACATTTCTCCATAATGGAAAAATGATTTTAACGGCTTCCAAAGATGAATTGATTTATCAATACGCAATTATGCGATGCAGGGAAAGCCAGTTTAAAGTCATAGATCCGGAAGATATCATTGCGTTTCGACGGAGGGATTATCAGATTGATGTGTTGGTATCCAACCAAAAGGAGGCAGGCAGAAAATATAAAGATGTTGTAATGGATCAAACAAGCATTGATGAAATTGCACTGCTTTTAGCGAAAGGAAGGTTAAAATGGCAGGATTGATAAAAAATAATTTTTACAGTATACTTGGAAACCTTAAACTGTTTTTAGGATTTTTCTTTATCATGGCGGTAGGATTTTTTATTACAGGCAATGCGATACTTTTTATATGCTTGTATGTCATTGTTGGTTTGGGAATGGCACTGATTTCTGTTTCCGGGTTGGGAAAAGAAGCAGCTTCCAAATGGAGCATGTATAAATTATCATTTCCGGTAAAAAGAAAAGAAATCGTGAAAAGTTTCTATGTTAGTCATGGAGTTTGGACTTTGTTGGACGTATTCCTTACAATGATTGTTTTTGCTTTGGCAGTGCTTTTTCATGGAAATCAATACTTTGACTTGGGTTTGCGGGATGCGATTGTCTTGCTTACTGCCAGTGGTGTGGTTGCCCTTATGGTTGGTGCTATCTATTGTCCCCTGTTTCACTTTTGGGGGGCAGATAAAGCAGAAATTCTTATGGTGCTTAGTCTTGCAGGGGCGGTAGGATTTATGGCACTGACCAGTTGGATTGTCAACAGTGTAAACGGATATGAGAATGTCAGCGATTTTCGACTGTATATGGGGCTTCTGTTTGTTTGGGTAACAGCAATTATAATGTTTTTGTTTTCTTACCTCTTAACAAGCACTCTTTTTCAGAAATTACAAATGGAGTAGAACATAGTATAATATACTCCGTGAACAGTGAACATTTTTGGATTCATATCATACAGACCCAATAGACTGGGTTTTGATAAAACATAAATTATATTATGCCTTACGAATTATGCATATGATTTTCGACAAGTTAAGCCGCTGACAGTAAACTGCCGGCGGCTTCCTTTGTTCTATACTTATTTTTATCATTTGCTTATAAAAAATATATCACATGCCTCTATGAAAATCAAGCATAGTACAGCAAATACCAGAAACTACCATTTTGTGATAAATACAATATTTATTTGGCAGTATATGTTGTACAGGTAATCTTTTCCGGCATTCCTGTCTTGCCCTTTGATTAATTCAAAGACATTTCTTGGAGATGCGGCTTTTGATTCCATTGTTCTCTACAAGGAACTACTTCGTGGAGACTCCTTTGGAAACCACGATGACGGAACATGCAAAACTTTTCAATCGGCTTATATTCCCCTGAATCAAAAAGTATAAATTTGTGTGTCCAAAAATGGTCTGGGATTACAATCCTTAAACTCAGCGAGCACACCGAAAGTGCACCTGTGAAGTATAGAGAAAGAGATATCATAGAAGAGAGTGGATTGATTTGAGAGAAAGAATATATTTTGTATTGCTTACATGTCTGCTGCTGGGCATAGAGATTTTTATTGCACTTTTTGTGCATGATTCTTTCGTGCGTCCCTATCTGGGAGATGTGTTGGTCGTTGTGTTGATTTACACATTTATCAGGATTTTGATTCTGAAAAAATGCCCATTGCTGGTACTATGGGTGTTTCTTTTTGCAGCAGGAGTGGAAGTGCTTCAGTATTTTAAAATTGTGGAATTGTTGGGATTTCAGGATAGCACAGTTATGTCAGTACTGCTTGGTTCGGTATTTGATATTAAGGACATTGTCTGTTATGGAGTAGGATGTATTATTGTGGGGAGTTGCGAAGTGATGGTAAGAAGAAATAGGAAAAAGCCAAGAGATTTCTTTAGAGAGTGTAGAAAATACTGTAAATTGTTTGTTATGTAATTACAAGTAAAAATGGAGGGACAATCTGAGAAAAAGCGGGAATTTCACAAGAAAATTTATGTGAGTTCCCGCTGTTTACTTAAATATTCACTGTAAGTGGTAATATCCTGCAAAATGTTGCACAGCATTTGCTTTACCTCTGGGGGATACTTATTTATTATCATTTTTTTGTGAAGAAAATAAAAAGCATCTTCGTATACATCCTGAGACTTGGCATCAAATTTAGTTAAGGTTCTCACTGCGGCAGCACATTCCAGGCACAGGCGGTAATTGGTATTGGGGATAAAGCTTGCCCCCTTAAAACTGGCACTAAAGGGTGCATTACATAGACAACAATGTTTCATGGTTACTCCTCCTGATAAGGGTAATTTTTGGCTGTTCCTTATATTATAGAGGAAAATCTTTGGAATGTAAATCCGTTAATTAAAATCTTGATTATAAAATAGTTGTAGAGTTCCTGTAAACAGGAACGATTCTGCTGATGTAAAACAAAGAAGTAACAGAAGTGCAAAAAACTGCCCCGCCCTCTGCCCCGGCTGGTTTTGCCTTTCATTTTACATTGCCATATGATGGATACGCTTTATCATACCATTGCTAAGAAGCAGCATTGTTATAACATTGACAATGACACCAACCATAATTGTGTTTGCACTTAACACCATTCCGTTATATTCCGAAAAGGGATACAGATAATACATAAAGTCCACAAACGAAATATATCTTTCAAAAAACTGGCTGAATAAATTGTTTACCAGCAGAAGAATCAATGAAATACACATCATACTGGATATATTAGACATATACAATGATATAAACACAAAAAACAATACCATGGTTATTTGAGGGAGCATCAATAACACGATTTGTAAAAGACAATGCTTCATATGCTCAAACACTCCACTTCCCCAAACCGAAAACCCAAGAATGATACTAAATAATATGACAAACAAAAAACATACCAATGCAACAATTAAAATGCTGATAATCTTAGCCAATAGCAGCTGCTTTTTTGTAATACCGTTTAATAAGGGCTGGCGGAACATACCAGTTGCTTTTTCTCCGCTGATCAATAAGGCACTAATGAAACTTAAAAACAAAGGACCAATAATATCAATATGTGACTGCATACAAAGGGTCAAAAATCTCCCTCCGGTGTAATATTCCATTCCTGTATCTTCCGGCTTTCCTGTGCATTGAAATAGATTAGAGACAATAAAAGCTCCTATTACAACAAAATACAGATAGAACAATTTTTGTCTGTGCAGACGTTTTAGCTGGATTTTCACTAATTCTATTACCATATAGTCTCCTTTCTGCTCTGTGTCTCGAGATATAGAGATATCTCCATAGAGGAAATCACCTTTAAAAGTTCATCTTTTTTATTTTGTATTGTGCCATCTGATAAAAGAAAATACCATAGAGCACCATAATCACAATTCCTGCCAATGCATCCTTTAACGGCAGCGAGCGGTACTCATATGTAAATGTCCAAAGGTTAGGATAATACCCGATCCATATCTTTTTCAGAAATAAGATTCCAGTATTGCACACAAAGGAATCAGCCACCATATAAACAATCACGCAAAAAATAGTTTTCCACGTATTTCTGATACAAATGCTAAGGGCAATCGTCCCAATGGATAAACAAGACATATAGATACCCGACAGTATATATTTTGAGACAATCCCCATAACCAGTTCCACTTCAAAAATCTGGCTCCCCCACCGCATGTAAGCAGTTACATAGTTTATTATGGCTGTCAATAGTACAAATATCATGGACATGCTGGCAGCAACGATTATTTTTGATTTTACGATTCTGCTGCGGCTTTCTCCATGGAGTAATGGCTGGTACAACATTTTTGCCCTGTCCTCCTCGCATAGAAACATGGTAAGCAGAAAAACTTGAAAGAGGATACCTACGGCTCCCACATAAAATCGCATCATAAATTCCGGAAAATTTCCTTTTCCCACAATTTCGACATCGATATTCAGCAACTCTTCCATCTCAGGTGTTGATATGAGGAAAGCATAAAAAAACGAAGCCATAAAAAAGCAGGCGAAAAAGATATAAACCAATTTCTGTTGTCGTATTTTCGTTGCATAAAGTTTAGTTAAGGTATGCATTCTTCTGTTCCTCCCGTTAATTTCAAGAATAAATCCTGCAGTGAATTTCTGTGCATGGAAATGTATTGGATATGCAAGTTGCTTTCCACTAGTTTTCTCATAAATGCATCCAAAGTGACAGTTTCTAATTTGATGGTAAATTGATTTCCCTTATGTGAAATAATGCTGATTCCAGAAAGACAGGACAGTTTCTGTTCCAAATTCTCTGTTTCTTCTAAGGTACAGTCTGCAATGTCTGATTTTTGGCATAAAATTTCGGAGGTTTTTCCCTGCAAAATGCTTTTTCCTTTATCTAAAATCAAGATGTCCGTACAAAATTCTTCCATATCGTGGAGCTGATGTGAAGAAACAAGAAAGGTTGTCTTTTTCTCTCTGGCCATTTTGCTGATAAAGTGATAAAGGCTGATTTGCCCTTGAGGGTCTAAACCGTTTGCAGGCTCGTCTAAAATAATAAGCTTTGGCTGTCCCAGCATAGCCCTTGCCAATGCAAGCCTCTGCTTCATTCCAAGGGAAAATTTTTTTACTTTCTTCTCTGCCTGTGGGCTAAGTCCCACAGAATCTAGCAATTCCATGACTTGTTCTCTTGAACTGTCTTTGTGCAGGCAGGAAAAATATTCCATATTTTCTCTTGCACTTAATTCCCCATAAAAACTGGGGGTGTCAAGTGCTGCTCCCACTTTTGACAAAGCCATATGGGGATTGTCATCTAAGGATATGCCATCAATTACGATGTTTCCTTTCGTTTTCAAACATAGATTTGTAATCATCTTCAGTGTGGTGGTTTTGCCTGCTCCATTTGGACCTAATAGTCCCATAATACTTCCAGGAGTCAACTCAAAACTTACATTTTCTACGGCAACCTCATTTTTATCTGCCTGATTGTGGGGAGAATGTCCGCAACAAAAGGCATGTATGATGTTATGATGGTATACTTTTCTTAAATTTTCTACGGTAATTATTTTCTCCATTTTTTTATCCTCCCTATTATTCCAAATAATAGTAACCCGATGATTTCTCCCAGTGCATTCCCAATAAAATGGTGCAAACTCCATAAATCATTCCATCCACAATCACCAGTAATCAATTTTGTTACATAATTCCCTATGATGATCACTGCCATAAACGCTGCCAGACAATCCCAAAGACACCATCTTAGAATGTGCCTGCAGAGGAAAGGCACCCAAAGAATCCCTAACCATAGAAGCATGATAGGATAACCATAGCAAAAGATCCAAAGAGTTCCCGTATGCATCAAACAATATGAGCTTATTTGAATCACCGAAAGCAGAAAGGTGGTTCCAATGGTTATCACAAGCATCATAGGATAACCCTTGTTCTTTTTATATTCCAAAAGGGAATAAACATAAGTATCCGCAAAAGCAATGGCACTTCCTGTAATCAGGGACCAAGTGATTCCCTTGTGTAATGCCAAGTCTACAATAAAGCAGACAATTATGGCAGCAAGACTAAGTCCCCCCAGCCCGTAAAGGAAATACATTCGTTTTGTCTTTGTTAAAAATTTTTTTACTTCCAATCCTTCCAAGGATGGTTGTGCTGTTTCCAATTTAAAAGTCATGTTATCAAAGGTTTCTTTGCAGTCTGTGCAATGATTTATGTGTTCTTCGATTCTTTTTTTGGAACCATCGCTTACCATTCCTTCCACATAAAGAGGAAGCAAATCTGTTACAATTTCGCAATCTAATTCTCTGCTCATTTTTTCTTCCTTTCCCTATTATTTTTAAATTTTGGGGGTTCAATATATACCCTCATGCAAGGAGTTTCATCAACTTTTGTTTTCCTCTGTAATAAGTTACCCGTGCCCAGTTTTCTGTCTTTCCAAGAATGTCTCCAATTTCTGAAAATTGCAAATCTCCTGCCAGCCGAAGATACATGACTTCCTTTGTCACATCATCCAACTGGTGCATAAAACGGAATATCTCCACTTTTTCCATTTTTTTCAGACAGTGATGCTCCACATCTTCCTTTGATGGAATGGAATCGTCTAATTCTACGATTTCCTGCCGATTTCTTTTTTGTAGCTCTTTATACCACAGTCTTTTTGCAATCTGGCATAGCCAGACAGAAATCTTACAATCGCCTCTGAAATTGTCAATTCCTTTCATTGCCTGAAAAAAGGTTTCTTGTGTCAGTTCCTCGGCAAGCTGTGAATCCTGTGTCAAACTACATAGATATTTGTATATCATGGTTGCGTTTTTTTGATACATTTCCTCAATCTGTGTTCTGTTCATTTTTGCACCTCTTATTATTAGTTCTTTCGAAAGGCAATTCGTTACAAAGAAAATTATTTTTTTAAATAAGCAAAAGTAATCATAAATAGATATAGACAAAACAACAGGCATAGTTCAAGTTCTAAATAGTCTGCTTTGGTCATAGTATAGTAGAAAGTATCTATCTTGGAAGTGCAATATGCAGATATTTGTCACCATCTCCAATATGATGATTCCATTTGTAATTTTCTACATTATTTCCATGGGAATTTTAAATCGACAAAATGTATACAGTGATTTTATAGAGGGTGCCAAGGATGGTTTTCAGACGGTTGTCCAGATTATGCCCACACTGGTGGGGCTTATGATGGGGGTAGGCATTTTGCGGGCATCAGGATTTCTTGATTTCCTGTCCGCATTGTTGCGTCCTCTCACTCAGAAAATTCTATTTCCGGCAGAACTCCTGCCCCTTTCTCTGGTGAAACTATTTTCCTCTTCCGCAGCCACAGGAATAGCCTTAGATATTTTTAAAGAATATGGAACAGATTCTTTTTTGGGACTTTGTACCTCCATTATGCTCAGTTGTACGGAAACGGTATTCTACACCATGTCGGTGTATTTTCTGGCAGCCAAGGTCACAAAAACAAGATTTACCCTGCCGGGTGCCTTGCTTGCCACAGTCAGCGGAATTGCTGCCAGTGTGGTGCTGGCAGGTATATTATGCCAGTGATTGTCACAATGAAAAACTTATTTGCGGGCAATCAAACGGCTTTGGGTAGGGATTAAGTGTTCTCTCTAATGAAATCAGGGCTTTCAAGAACTTTCTGCCCATGCTATAATATACCAAAAGAGTGTAGAGATGGTAACTGTTCAGTAGGTCTGTGCATTTACTGCACAGACCGTAAGAAAAAGTGGATATAACAGGCAAAGAACCATTGCCGTAGGCAATTTTGCATGGTTCTTTGCTCGTAACTATGAAGGTACTGAATAGTTACTAGAGATGAAAAGAGCAGAGGAGGGCACATGAATCAGGATAAAATTTCTATTATACTTCCCATATATCAGGACGAAACCGCAATTACAAGATGTATGCAAAGCATACTGTCACAGACCTATGAAACCTTTGAGCTTTTCCTTGTGGAAGTGGAAGGTGGGGAGAACGCATCAAAGCTTTGCAGAGAGTATGCCAAAAAAGACAATAGAGTTTGCTTGTTAGCCAGCAGTTATCAGAGCATTGGAGCAGCCAGAAATGCAGGATTACAGGCAGCAAAAGGCAGATGGGTGATGTTTTTGGATGGGACAGACTATCTGGCGGCAGATTATTTGATGAATATGTACAGCCAAAGAGTGCAGACGGATGCAGAGTTGATTATCAGCAATTTTTATTATGTGAAGCGGGAATTTCAGTGTGCCTATGATAATAAAGTCAATCATAAAATAACCAGAGACACCTATTTGTCCCGGCTTATGAAGGATCCCTGCCACTGTTACTTTGAAGTTCTCTGGAACAAGATGTATGATTTAAAGCTTATTGAGGAACATTCCATAAAGTTTCCGGATAAAGTGGCATGGGGAGAAGATTTTATCTTTAACATGCAGTATCTTGCCTATGTGAAAAATATCTATATTTTAGATCAGGCAGGCTGCTATTATGTGTCTCAGGATAGAACCGCCGGATTGAAAAAGGAGTGGGCACTGATTGATTCTCTGAATCAGAGAAATTACATGTATGCAGCTTATAAAACCCTATTTTGGAGGCTGCAGCTCTTTGACACCCATAAGAAAAAAATAGAGATGTACATGCTTAGATACGCAGCCTTAGAATTTGCAGGGATCCTTTTTCCCTTCTCTTTCAAAAGCTGGTGTTTGATTCGCAAAAAATGTCTTCAGGACAACCAGTTAAATACCATAAGAAATCGGCTGTGGGTTATGACACAAGGGGTGAAACTTCGTTGTTTCCCCAACTGTAATATACAAAAGTAACTGTTTGGGGCAGCTATGCCACATCTACGTTTCGGTGGAAGTGTGCATCTGCCAGAGGC
Source organism: uncultured Lachnospiraceae bacterium (assembly GCA_947174015.1). GTDB lineage: Bacteria > Bacillota > Clostridia > Lachnospirales > Lachnospiraceae > RUG11237. The sequence goes on from CAMWHJ010000079.1 coordinate 13,071, forward strand.
ATTATTTATTTGGCAAGTATTTATGGCAAAATATTGATAGATTGTAACTGTTCAGTAGGTCTGTGCATTTACTGCACAGACCGTAAGAAAAAGTG
>CAMWHJ010000080.1 GCA_947174015.1 uncultured Lachnospiraceae bacterium
TGGAGCCGACCATAGAGCCCACAGATGAGCCGGAGCCAACAATTACAGCAGAACCAACGGCGACTGTAAAGCCAACCCAGGAAGTAAAACCAACCGAAACAGCAAAGCCAACCCAGGCAGCAAAACCAACATCCACACTAAAACCAACACAGAAAGTAACTGTAAAAAAAGCAGTGATTTCAAAGGTGAAGAGGGTATCGTCCACCAAACTAAAGGTCACTATGAAAAAGAAGGAAAAAGTGAAGGGCTACCAGCTCATGCTTTCTACGGATAAAAAGTTTAAGAAGAATGTAAGAAAGATTACTTTCGCAAAACAGAGTGTAACAATAACAAAGCTAAAAAAGGGAAAAAACTATTATGTAAAGGTCAGAGCTTACAAATTAGACAGCAATAAAAAGAAAGTATATGGAAAATACAGCAGTGTGAAGATGGTTCGCAAGAAATAAAGTTGTGAATGAGAAAGAGGCTTGCCCACCAAGTTAATGGTGGGGCAGCCTCTTTAACAGTAATAAAACTTATGGCTTCTTTCTGATAAATCCCGACAGCCTTATGGCAGGTTTTTATATGCAGTGGAGAGCATCAGCTTAATTCGATTCAACTGGTTTACCTCACTGGCACCCGGATCGTAGTCGATAGCCACAATGTTGGACTGTGGATAGCGGCGGCGAAGCTCTTTGATGACACCCTTACCCACAATGTGGTTTGGAAGGCAGGCAAAGGGCTGAGTACATACAATGTTTCCGGCACCGGTGTGAATCAGCTCCAGCATTTCTCCTGTTAAGAACCAGCCCTCACCGGTCTGATTACCGCAGGAAACGATTTCGCTTGCCATCTCTGCCAAATCCTCAATATGGGCGGGAGCATCAAAGTGCTTGCTCTTTTCAAATTCCTTTCTGGCAGAAGAACGGAACCATTCCAGAGCCTTGATGCCTAAGTTTGCCTTGGTGGCAGTGGATTTTTTCATGCCCAGCTTTTCATGTTTAAAGTTGGCATTATAAAAGCAGTAGAGGAAGAAGTCCAGCAAATCCGGAACCACAGCCTCTGCTCCCTCAGATTCCAACAGTTCTACCAGATAATTGTTGGCAGCAGGCATGAATTTTACAAGGATTTCGCCAACCACACCCACACGAGGTTTTTTGATGTCCTTTCTTGGCAACTGATCAAAGTCCCGGATAATTTCTCTACAGATTTTTTTATAACCGGAGTAGGAAGGATACTTTTTCTTAGTGACAAATTCAATACATTTTTCTTCCCACTTCTTATGGAGTGCATTGGCACCGCCTTCCTCTGCCTCATACGGTCTGGTGGCATAGAGACAGCGCATCAGCACATCACCAAACTCTAAGGCATACATGCCCTTAAGGGCAAGCTGCGGTGAAATCTTAAAGCCGGGATTTTTTTCAAAACCGCTTAAGTTTAAGGAAAGCACCGGAATATCCGGGCAGCCTGCCTTTTGCAGGGCTCGTCGGATAAAACCAATATAGTTTGTAGCCCGGCAGCCACCGCCGGTTTGGGTAATAATTATGGCAGTTTTATTTAAATCATACTTGCCGGAGAGGATTGCCTCCATAATTTGTCCCACCACCATAAGGGAGGGATAGCAGGCATCATTATTTACATATTTCAGTCCCATGTCCACTGCCTGTTTTCCATCATTGTTCAGCAGCTCAATATTGTAGCCGCAGGTGCGGAAAGCGGGCTCAATGATAGAGAAATGAATGGGTGACATCTGAGGACAGAGAATGGTATAATTTTTACGCATTTCTTCTGTAAAAATCACACGTTCAAAGTTTGCTGGTACAATTTTACGCTCCATATGTCGCTGTTTTCTCACACGAATGGCGGAGAGCAGAGAACGAATACGAATTCTGGCAGCACCTAAAGAATTTACTTCATCAATTTTCAGGCAGGTATAAATTTTGCCGGAATCGTTTAATATATCGCTTACCTGATCCGTAGTCACCGCATCCAGACCACAGCCAAAGGAATTTAACTGAATTAAATCTAAATCATCTCTGGTTTTTACATAATTTGCCGCTGCATAGAGGCGAGAGTGATACATCCACTGATCCATAACTAACAGCGGACGCTCCACCTGAGATAAGTGGGACAGGGAGTCTTCCGTAAAAACTGCCACACCATAGGAGGTAATCAATTCCGGAATTCCATGGTTGATTTCTGGGTCAATATGGTAGGGACGTCCTGCCAGAACAATACCATGACGTCCTGTTTCCTCTAAGTAGTGCAGGGTTTCCTCCCCTTTTTTCTGTACCTGTTTATGTACTTCTGCCATGGCATTCCAGCCTATTTCTGCTGCTTCTTTGATCTCGGCAGCAGGAATGGAAAACTGCTGGGAAAATTCCTCCACAAGCCTTGCAGATAATACTTCTAAATTGGTAAAAGGGAGAAAGGGATTCAGAAACAAAATATCCGGCTCCTTTAACTCATCAATGTTATTCTTAATATTCTCCGCATAGGAAGTAACGATAGGGCAGTTATAGTGGTTGTTGGCATCCTCAAATTCCACACGCTCATAAGGAATACAGGGATAGAAGATAAAGTTTACCCCCTGATGCAGCAGCCACATCACATGACCATGGGCAAGTTTGGCAGGATAACATTCCGATTCGCTTGGAATAGACTCAATACCCAGCTCATAAATCTTACGGTTGGATTCTGGGGATAGCACCACCCGGAATTTCAGTGTCTTGAAAAACTCTGCCCAGAAAGGATAATTTTCGTACATATTTAAAACACGGGGAATTCCTACGGTTCCACGGACAGCTTGATTTTCCGGCAGACTTTCTCTTTGGAATAAGAGTTTGTTCTTGTAATCAAACAGGTTTGGAATATTATCCTTATTTTTCTGACCGCCAATGCCGCGCTCACAGCGGTTTCCGGTGATAAACTGTCTGCCGCCGCTGAAACGGTTGATGGTTAAAAGACAGTTGTTGGTACATCCCTTGCAGCGGGACATACTGGTGGAAAATTCCAGTGTATTTATTTTGTCAATGGACAACATGGTTGTAGTCTGGCTTTCCTGATAACGCTCCCTTGCAATTAACGCAGCACCAAAGGCACCCATAATGCCGGCAATATCCGGTCTTACTGCCTTACAGTCTGCAATTTTTTCAAAGCTTCGAAGTACCGCATCATTGTAGAAAGTACCACCCTGTACCACCACATGGGTACCCAGTTCCGCAGCAGAGCTGACCTTAATTACCTTATATAAGGCATTTTTGATTACAGAGTAAGCCAAACCGGCAGAGATGTCTGCCACTTCAGCACCTTCCTTCTGTGCCTGCTTCACCTTTGAATTCATGAAAACAGTACAACGGGTACCAAGGTCGATGGGATTCTTGGCAAACAAGGCAGCCTTTGCAAAGTCTTGAACCTCATAGTTTAAGGATTTGGCAAAGGTTTCGATAAAGGAACCACAGCCGGAGGAGCAGGCCTCATTTAACTGTACACTGTCAACGGTCTGATTCTTTATCTTGATGCACTTCATATCCTGACCGCCGATATCCAAAATACAGTCAACCTGTGGGTCGAAGAAAGCGGCAGCATAGTAGTGGGCAACGGTTTCCACCTCGCCCTCCTCCAGCATCAGTGCATTTTTAATCAGTGCTTCCCCATAACCGGTGGAACAGGAATGGACAATTTTAGCATTGGCAGGCAGTTTGGAATAAATGTTCTTAATAGCGCGGATACTGGTAGCAAGAGGGCTTCCGTTGTTGCTGCTGTAAAAGGAATAGAGCAGATCTCCGTTTTCTGCCACCAGAGCCGCCTTCGTGGTGGTGGAGCCTGCATCAATCCCCAGATAACAGTTTCCCTGATAGGAAGCCAAGTCGCCGGTGGCTACCGCATGGCTGTTATGTCGTTGCTGAAATTCCTGATAATCTGCTTCGCTGGCAAAGAGAGGCTCTAAGCGTTCCACCTCAAATTCCATTTTAATGTCCCCGGAAAGCTTTTCTTCCAAAGCAGAAAGAGTTAGTGTAATTTCTTTATCTGCGTTTAAGGCAGAACCGGCAGCAGCAAACAGGTGGGAATTCTCCGGTGTAATACTGTGTTCCTCATCCAGCTTCAAGGTGCGGATAAAAGAAGCCTTGAGTTCAGATAAAAAGTGGAGGGGACCGCCTAAAAATGCCACATGACCGCGAATGGGTTTCCCGCAGGCAAGACCACTGATGGTCTGATTTACCACTGCTTGGAAAATAGAGGCAGCTAAATCCTCTTTGGTTGCACCCTCGTTGATTAGTGGTTGAATGTCCGTCTTGGCAAATACACCGCAGCGGGCAGCAATGGGATAAATTGCCTTATAATTTTTAGCATATTCGTTTAATCCAGGGGCATCTGTCTGAAGCAGGGATGCCATCTGGTCAATAAAAGAGCCGGTACCGCCTGCGCAAATACCATTCATACGCTGTTCCACATTGCCCCCCTCAAAATAGATGATTTTGGCATCCTCGCCGCCTAATTCAATGGCAACATCTGTTTTGGGAGCATATTCCGAAAGTGCAGTGGAAACAGCGATAACCTCCTGGGTAAAAGGAATCTCCAAGTGGTTGGCAAGAGTAAGACCGCCGGAACCGGTAATCATGGCAGAGACGGTAATATCACCCAATTCCTTATACGCCTTGGCAACCAAGGCGTATAAAGTTTCTTTGATATTGGCAAAGTGACGTTCATAATCAGAAAATACAATTTTATTTTCATCATTCAAAATTGCAATTTTTACTGTGGTGGAACCGATATCGATTCCAAAAGTATATAAATTTGTATGATTCATATGGTTTGCTGGCAACAATGTGCCTACCTCCTGACTAATAAAACTAAAAAAATATATGCATGTACATATCAATTTTTAACAGAAAACAAAATACATTATACGACAAGAAATTTCAAAATACAACAAAAAAAAGAAGAAATCATTTCCTATATATAGTCATTCAGTAAATTTTTGCTAAAAAGTTTCCTAAAATTTTGAAAATCCTTTCTTTCGCTGGTTTACTTTTGGCAGAAATGATGTTAAACTAATGACGTATTTGTAGAAACGAAAGGATGTGTGATTCCATGGAAAGTGGACCTAGTAAGGCACGAGGGTGCCGTTACTACATTGAATTGAATTTGCTAAAATTGCATAGAGAAAACAGTTCAGTGGTTTTGACTTTCCAAAATCAAATACACTGTACTGGTATTTGAAAGGAGTTATATATCATGATGAAAATATTTCGCACCATGGAGGATGGCATTGGTGAAATCCGTGAAATTCAGGAGGGGTGCTGGGTGGCATTGTCAGATCCTACGGCATCAGAGCTTCTGCACATTTCTGAAACCTATGGAATTGACATAGACCATTTGAGAGCTCCATTGGATGAGGAAGAGCGCTCCCGTATTGAAATTGAGGATGATTATACCTTAATTTTAGTGGATATTCCAGTCATTGAGGAGCGTAACGAAAAGGAGTGGTATGGCACCATACCTTTGGGGATTCTTCTGACAGAGAGCTTGATTTTCACAGTTTGTCTGGAGGAAACACCCATTCTTACTGCCTTTATGGATGGAAGAGTGAGGAATTTCTTTACCTTTAAAAAGACAAGGTTTATTTTACAGATACTTTACAAAAATGCCACATTATTTTTACATTATCTTCGGATTATCGATAAGAAAAGTGAGGTGATTGAGAAGAACCTCCATGAATCGCAAAAGAATTATGAGCTGATTGAATTGCTGGAGTTGGAAAAGAGTTTGGTTTACTTTACCACCTCTCTGCGTTCTAATGAGGTGGTGTTAGAACGTCTGTTAAAAAGTGAGAGCATTAAAAAGTATCCGGAAGATACGGATTTGCTGGAGGATGTAATCATTGAAAATAAACAGGCCATTGAGATGGCAAATATTTACAGTGGAATTTTAAATGGCATGGTGGATGCCTTTGCTTCTATTATTTCGAACAATTTAAATATTGTAATGAAGTTTTTGGCAACAGTGACCATTGTAATGTCTATTCCCACCATGATTTTCTCAGCTTATGGCATGAATGTGAAGGGAGCAGGAATGCCCTTTGCCGACAGTCCCTATGGCTTTACCATTGTAATTGCTCTGTCCTTAGTGTGCAGTATCGCAGTGGCAATTATCTTCTCTAAGAAAAATTTGTTTTAGAATTAACGAAAAATAGAAATAGAAAGGCTTGATGCAAATTATGAACTGGCTCAACAAACTGGAGCGAAAAATCGGAAAATATGCCATTACCAATTTATCGGTATGGTTGATAGGTGCATATGTGATTGGATATTTAATAAGCTATATGGCACCGGCAGTGGCAGCGTATTTGACTTTGGAGCCTTATTATATTCTCCACGGACAAATATGGCGGCTGATTACATGGGTGCTGATTCCGCCCTCAGATTTGGGAATTTTAACTTTCATTATGTTGTTCTTTTATTATTCTTTGGGAACAACATTAGAGAAAACATGGGGAACGTTCCGATACAATGTATATATTTTTTCGGGAATTCTTTTTACCATAGTGGGAGCATTTCTTCTCTACTTTATCATGACTATTTTGGGCAGTGGAGGAATTGGTACTTTGGGAATGGGAGCTATTTTCAGCACCTATTACATCAATCTGTCCATTTTCCTTGCTTTTGCCGCATGCTACCCAGAGATGAAGGTTATGTTGTACTTTATTATTCCCATTAAAATTAAATGGATGGCATACTTGGATGTGGCATATTTGGTGTTTGTATGCCTGCTTTCCGGCTGGGCTGTCCGAGTGGCAATTATTGCTTCCATACTTAACTTTGTGGTGTTTTTCTTCAGCACCAGAAATTATCAGCATATTTCCCCGTCCCAGATACGGAGAAAGCATAATTTTAACAAACAGGTGGCAAATGCAAGAGGGATCACAAAACACAAATGTGCTATTTGCGGCAGAACGGAGCAGGATGGAGAAGATTTGCAATTTCGCTTTTGTTCCAAATGTGAGGGGAATTATGAGTATTGTCAGGAGCATCTTTTTACCCACGAACATAGAAAAAAATAGGGAAAGGAAGGGAATATGGATCAGGAAAGTTTTGCAAATGCCATCAGCGGTTTAAAAGAACTGGCAAAGGCATATGAAAATATACTGGCAATGGATGATATCCGGGAAGAATTAAAGGAATTAAATCTTTCAGAAATCCAGCTTCAGGCAGTCTGTGATTACCTAATAGAGAATAAGATAGAGATTGCAGATTATCATAATAAGGAGAAAGAGCCAACAGAAAAACAAAAGGATCAGGAGGATTCCAAATTTCTGAAAATTTATATGGAGGAAATCAAGGATTTTCCGGATATTTCCAAGGAGCGGCTGAAAGTGATTTTCCCTCAGGCAGTGAAGGGAGATAAAAACGCAAGGGATGAGTTGATTTCCGGTTACTTAAACAGGATTGTGGATTTTGCCAGAATTTATCGCAATCAAGGTGTGTTATTAGAAGATCTGATTCAGGAGGGCAATATGGGTCTGATGAATGGATTGGTGGCAGCACAGAGATTGGCAGAAATTTCAGACATTGAAAGTTATCTGTCAAAGCAAATATGTAAAGCTATGGAAGAAGCAGTTTATGACCGGAACAGCGAAGAACAGACAGAGGACTATCTGTTAAAACAGATGGAGGAAGTAGAACGCTGCATCAGCAGGTTTGAAAAAGAGGAAAACCGTAAACCCACGGTGGAGGAGCTGGCAGAGCTTTTGAAAAAGGATGTGGATGAAATAAAAGATATTATTATTTATTTAAAATGATTGTAAAATTTGAAAAAGTCTTGTATAATGGTTTGTGTAGAATGTTCGTACAGGAACACAGGAGAAAACCAAAATTAAGGGGGGGGGGTTCAGATTATGCAGGAATTTAAACAACAGGATGTAAGGAACATTATGGAAGACATTGTGGCTCAGAAGCTGGATTCCGTGATTGATTCCCTGGGATGCTGTACATGTGAAAAGTGCAGGGCGGATATTATGGCTTATGTACTAAATCATGTAACACCAAGGTATGTGGCATCCGAAAAGGGAGAATTATTCTCCAAAGTGCAGGAACTAAATCAAAATAACAACACTGATATTGTGATGAAAATTGTCAGTGCAGCAGAAATTATCAAAGAGAGACCAAAACATGATGTATAGAAAAGAACAATTTAAAAAATTATTATTATGTGTCACAGCGGCAACATTGCTGGCAGGCTGTGGCAGCACAGATGAGGAAGTGATTGGCAATGTGGGTGTCAACGACAGCAAAGCACAGGTAGAGGCTCAGGAGGAAGACCTCACAGATGTGCAGGATACGGAAGAAGAACAGCAGGACGTGACTTTTGAAAAGGTACCGGAAATCAATGAAGAGTCTCAGGAACCGGATTATGTGATTGAGGAGCAGGACACTAATACTCGGACACCGATTTTTAAGACACTGGACACAGTGCCTACGGATACAGACATTCAAGCAATGTCTGCGGAATCTAATGGCTGGGGACAGGGAACTCAGGTGGATGATTTAAACCGCCCGGCAGGATGTTTGCAGTATCAGGAGAAATTTGGTTCCCATTCTGTACGCTTTTTGATGGACGATACGGAGGAAAAGGTCATATATTTAACCTTTGATGAGGGATATGAGAATGGTTATTCCGGACAAATTTTAGATATCTTAAAGGAAAAGAACATTAAGGCAGTATTTTTTATTACCATGGATTATGCCAAGAAAGAACCGGAACTGGTGCAGCGGATGATTGATGAGGGTCATGTGGTAGGCAATCATAGTGTAACTCACCCATCCGCAGGGATTCCTTCCTTGTCTCTGGCAGAACAGGAGAATGAGGTTATGGAACTCCATAACTATGTGAAGGAAAACTTCGGCTATGAAATGTATCTGTTCCGTTTCCCGGCAGGAATTTTTTCAGAGCAGTCCTTGGGAATTTTAGATAAGTGCGGTTATACCGGTGTGTTTTGGAGTTTTGCTTTCCATGACTGGGATCCGGACAATCAGATGGCTTATTCCGATGCCTTACAAAAAACCGTTGACTGTCTCCATCCGGGAGCAATCTATTTGCTGCATGCAGTATCTTCCACAAATACAGCTATTTTAGGTGAATTCATCGATACTGCCATTGAACAGGGATATACTTTTCAATAACCGGTATTCCTCTTTCTCCGGTATATTAGAGGAACTAAGATGGAAAATAAAAGTATAAGCATCTTGCAGAATCCATTGTGTTAGAGATATGGAAATGTAAGATGCTTTTTGTGTGGATATCTTTTTTATGAAAAACCAGCAGCTCTGTTCCAGGTCTCTCTTTTTTGCCATAGAAAGCATGTATAGAAAATCCATTCCTTGAGATACTAAAAGAAAGTGTCAAGTGAAGCGGCAATGTGGGTAACAGTTCAGCCATAGCTCGCTTGGTGTGCAAATCATGCTTGCATGAATGAGCTGAACTGTTGCCAATGTGGAATATTTAAACCGTTGTCTGCTTTGCTGACACCTCATGAAAAAAACGAGGTGAAAAAATGGATGAATTATTGAAAATTGAAACAGTACACGCAAGGGAAATCTTGGATTCCCGGGGAAATCCCACCGTGGAGGTAGAAGTCACCACCATAGGAGGAGGGGTTGGAAGGGCAGCAGTACCTTCTGGAGCATCCACCGGTAAATTTGAGGCAGTGGAATTACGTGACAAAGAGGAACGCTATCTGGGGCTGGGCGTGTCAAAGGCAGTGGAAAATGTCAACCGTCAGATTGCACCAAAGATTATTGGTATGAGTGCATGTTGTCAGGAAGTTGTGGATAAGACAATGATAGAAATGGATGGAACACCCAACAAAGGGAATCTGGGTGCCAATGCAATTCTGGGTGTGTCTATGGCAGTGGCGAGGGCTGCTGCAGATACCTTGGAAATTCCATTATATCAGTATTTAGGCGGTGTCCATGCCAGGGAACTGCCCATTCCCATGATGAATATTCTAAATGGCGGTGTCCATGCTGCCAATACGGTAGATTTTCAGGAATTTATGATTATGCCCGTCTCGGCACCATCCTTTCAGGAAGGACTGCGTATCTGTGCAGAGATATATCATCATCTGAAGAAACTTTCCAAAGAGCGGGGATTGTCTACCAGTGTAGGCGACGAAGGTGGTTTTGCACCGGATCTTCCAGATGCGGATGCAGTGTTGGGGTTAATTGTAGATGCCATCCGGCAGGCAGGCTATGAGCCGGGAAGAGATATTAAGATTGCAATGGATGCGGCATCCAGCGAATTGTATCATGAGGAAGATAAAAAGTACTATTTTCCGGGAGAAAGCGAGTTAAAACGGAAGACGGGAATCATAGAGGGTGCTTATGAAACAGGAATGAAGGACAGCGACGGCTTAACGGAGGAGGTTTCCAAAGACACAGAGCAGATGATCACCTATTATGAACAGTTAGTGGAGCGGTATCCCATCTGCTCCATTGAAGATGGCTTGGCAGAGGATGACTGGGAAGGCTGGCAGATGTTAACAAAGCGTCTGGGAGATAAGGTGCAGTTGGTGGGAGATGATCTATTTGTAACGAATCCTAAGCGACTTTCTGAGGGCATTCATAAAAAGGCAGGTAATGCCATTTTGGTAAAAGTAAACCAGATCGGAACCGTCAGTGAAGCATTATCTGCCATTGAAATGGCAAAGAGTGCTGGCTACAATGTGGTGATTAGTCATCGAAGCGGTGAAACAGAGGATACCTTTATCGCAGACCTGGCGGTGGCAGTGAATGCAGGGCAGATTAAGACAGGTGCTCCTTGCCGAAGCGACCGAGTGGCAAAGTATAATCAGCTTCTGCGTATCGAGGAAAATTTGGGAGAAATTGCCTGCTATGGGGATGAAACAGTGAGAGAACGTTTAAAGGTTCAGAGTTAAGTCTCTGATATTTTGCCTGGCAGGAAAGATTTCCTGCCGGGTAAAACTATAACAAAATTGTAAGAAAAACTTGTTTGAACTGCTTGCATTGAAAAAATAGAAATAGTAGAATAGTTCATAAGAGGCAAAATACTGATAGAGGAGAAGTAAATAGAACTATGTGTGATAAGCTGATAAGTGTAATTGTCCCAGTATATAATGTGGAACAATATTTGGAAAAGTGTGTAAACAGTATTCGTAACCAGACTTATAAAAATTTAGAAATCATTTTGGTGGATGACGGAACCAAGGATGATGGCGGCATACTTTGCGATGTACTTGCAAAAATAGATGATAGAATTAAGGTGATACATAAGAAGAATGGCGGTTTATCAGATGCCAGAAATGCAGGTCTGGATGTGGCAGAGGGGGAATATATCGCTTTTGTGGATGGAGACGATTTTATTCATCCTCAGATGTACGATACTATGATACATATGATAGAAGAAGAAGAAAGTGATATGGCTGTTTGCGGATTTGCATCGGTGGGTGAGGATGCAGAAATTGATATGGAGGAAGAAATCTTTACAAAATCGGAAGTGTTTCTCAATGGCAGAATTATGCAAAATCTGTATTTTAGCAATGAATTTGATAAGTTTGTGGTGGTGGCATGGAATAAGCTTTATAAAGCGGAAATGTTTGAACATGTCCGCTACCCTAAAGGAATGTTGCATGAAGATGAATTTACCACCTACCGGATAACTTATCCGTGTAAGAAAATTTCATTTACCCCCACCAGATTTTACTATTATGTCACTCGTTCCAGCAGTATTATGGGAGTAGTGAATGAAAAACGGCTTCATTTATTATTGTCTTATATTGACAGAATGCGTTATTTTGCCGGGCATAAGGCATATGCACTGTCGGAAGCCTTTGCCAAAAAGTATATGCGCATGACAAATCAATTTCAGGCATGGGGAGAGGAGACGGGGCAGGATTTTTCCATAAGACTTATAGAGTACAGGAAGGTTTTTATACAAGTTTTTGCCTGGTGTCTTAAGAAGAAGCAAATTCGATTTGCATTTGAGACGAAGGCAGAATTATTCGTTTATCTTTATATGGAAAACTTTTATTATAAAATATGGAAGTGGCAGCATAAATAGGCAATAAGAGGATATATGAAGAAAAGACTGACAGCAGTGCTTGTGGTTGGAATAGTGTTGTGCTGCAGTTGTGGAATGGAAAAACAGAACAGCCCAAAGACAGAGGCGGCAGCAGAAATCTCCCATGAGGAGATAACCATAGAGTTGAAACAGGTAATAGAAGAAATATCGTAACTGTTCAGTAGGTCTGTGCATTTACTGCACAGACCGTAAGAAA
>CAMWHJ010000081.1 GCA_947174015.1 uncultured Lachnospiraceae bacterium
CAGGGCACTTTACGGACTTACACCGATTAGATTACGCCCATGCTGGGCGAACAAGCAGAAATCCGCAACATATTTGCTATGTTACGGATTTCAAGAAATTACTGTCGAAGACAGGAAGTATAGTCTTTAATGTTCCTATATCTTAGGGGAGAATTTAAGATACATCTGACTACTCTTCTACTATAACACATTATTTCTATTATGTAAATCAAAATTTTGTCTAATTATGGTAATTGCACCAGTGCAACTTTTACAAAAAGACTTCATGATAATTCCATTGCATTTTTCATCTGGTTATTTTACAATAAAGCAGAAAGTCATAGCACGTCAGCTATGCTATGACTTTCAACGAACTTATAAGATAAGCATGTAGATTTTGATGCTCCTACTTTCAGGGGGAATGAGGGGTACATCTGGCTACTCTTTTATTATATCAGATGATTCTTATTTCACAAATTGAAATTTCTTGCTTTTCTCACATTATAAAATTGAAAAGGAGTGACTTTTATGTTGACAGAATGTCCCGAATGCTCTGGCAAAGTTTCAGATGCAGCTATTTCCTGCCCTCATTGCGGCTATCCCATGAAATCCTTACCTGTCACTGCTCCGCTGCCAAGGGCTAAGAAAAGGCGGCGGAAATTGCCTAATGGCTTTGGCAGTATTAAAAAGTTAAGCGGCAAGCGTTCAAAGCCTTATGCGGCTTATCCTGCTACCACTGAATTTAATCAGGATGGTGTCCCTGTTCCAGTTCCTGCCATTGGATATTTTGCAGACTATAACTCTGCCTATATTGCATTGGCAGAATACAATCGCAATCCCTATGACATTGAAACGGCTTCTCTTACCTTTTCAGAGGTTTATGAGATGTTTTACAAGCATAAGTTCATTGATAACCAAAAACGTGTTTATTCGGCTTCTACGCTCTCTTCAACTGCTGCCGCCTTCAAGAACTGCCGGGCATTGCATGATCTTCCATTTTCTTCTTTAAAAACTGCCGATTTACAAAAAGTGCTCGATAAATGCCCTCTAAAGCATTCCAGCCTTGAATTGATTGTCAATTTATATAAACAGATGTACAAATACGCTCTTGCCCATGATTTTGTTGATAAGGATTATGCCAGCTTTGTTGTTATCAATAAGCAGGATGATGATGTGAGGGGGATTCCTTTCAGTTATGATGATATTGCTCTTTTATGGGAAAATCTCGATCTGCCTTATGTTGATACCATCCTGATTTATATTTATAGTGGCTTCCGCATCTCTGAATTTAGGGATATTGAAATAAACTTGGATAAAAGATATTTTAAAGGCGGTGTAAAGACTGCCGCCGGAAAAAATAGAATTGTGCCTATTCACGAAAAAATCTATCCTTTGGTTGCCAAGTACTCAGGAGATACCTTTTTGAAAACAAACTCAGGCACGTATCGCAAATATTTTAAAGGTGCATTAGATGCCCTTGGGCTGCTCTATACCCCTGACGGAATATTGCATACACCACACGATTGCCGGCACACTTTTTCCTGGCTGTGTGATGAATTTGAAATTGATAATTTATCAAAGCACCTTATGATGGGTCATGCCATTACCGGAGATGTGGAAAGTGCCGTCTACGGTCATAGGACCCTTGAGCGGCTGGCAATGGAAATCAACAAAATCAAGGTTTAAATTTGTTACTAATTTGTCACTAACCGTTTCTTATCTGCCTGATTTTTTGGTGTTTTTTGCTGTGTTATTTTCATCTGAATCCCTTGTATTTTCTAGCTTTTTGCTTATTTTCAAGCTTTTCGGAAATTTGTATATTTTTAATAAAATTTTAATATATAAAAGACTTTTCATTTCACCTATGTATTGTAATAAATTCTTGGCAGGTTCATTTTTCAATAAATTTATAATAGAAAAAACTGAATGTATCCAGTAAGATTTACTTACAACACACATTCAGTTCTCAGGAATTTGTCAATTATTTAAAACTATACCTATGGAAAAAATCCACTTCTTTCATTTCTTGTCACTTTTCCACAGATAAATCAAAGAATTTAATGGTATTTTCCAAGGCAGCCTTTCGCACAATCTCAACATCAACATTTTTTATCTGTGCAATCATTTCCACAACATATTTCACATTGACAGGTACATTTCTTGAAGATAAACCTTTTTGATTGCGTGGTGTCAGATACGGGGCATCTGTCTCAACCATAAGCCTCTCTAAAGGAATCATTTTTACAGCCTCCACCACTTCCTTATTTCTTCTGGAATCACACACCCATCCTGTGATACCAATATAACAGCCTAATTGCAAATAACCATAGGCTGCATCTCTTGTTCCCGTAAAACAATGCACTACACTTCTTTTGCATATATCACGATGCTTTTTCATCAGATTTGTAAAATCTGCCTGTGCCAAACGTTCGTGGAGAAACAATGGCAGTTTCATTTCTTCTGCTATATTGAGTATATCTGAAAAGCACTTCTTCTGATTCTCTTTTGTGGAAAACATTCTATCATAGTCCAATCCAACTTCCCCCAAAGCAACCACGATATCTTTGTTTTGTCGGATCATTTTAACAAACCGCTCTTTACAAGTTTCATTCCATCCATCTGCATTATGAGGATGAATGCCACAGGTACACCATAAACCTTGTACTTTCTCTTTCTTGATATAATCCATTGCTGCCTTGTCAGATTTCATATCGGTACCTGTTACAATCATTCCCACTCCATGAGCAACGGAATCCTTCACAATGTCATCTCTGTCTGAATGGAACTGTTTTCCCATTAAGTTTACGCCAATATCAATATACTGATAGCTCATATTTCTTTCAATCCTCTCTACAATTATCTTTCATAATGTATTTTCAGAAAAACAGCCACACCTATGGAAACAATATCCATTCAGACGGCAGACAAATGCCTCATTTAGAATCTATTTCTCTGAATTGGAAACTTTCTCGTACCCTCACAGTGACATGACAAATCACCTTAAGGTATTGCACCCATGAAAATTCAATATAAATAACTACATTCTCTGAAATAATTAGGTCATAGCAGCCCCATCCACAGACAGAATTTCACCAGTCACATAAGATGCCATATCACTGGCAAGGAATAAAAAGGCATTTGCCACATCCTCAGGTTCCCCTACTCTTCCCAATGGAATAGTTGCAATCAAAGGCTTAATCAATTCCTCTGGTAGGGCTGCCACCATATCTGTTTTCGTAATACCGGGTGCAACGGCATTTACACGAATATTGTCCTTTCCAAGTTCCCTTGCCAAAGATTTTGTAAAACCGTTGACAGCAAACTTTGATGCCGGATAAGCACTTCCGGAAGGCTGTCCATAAAGACTTACCATAGAACTGGTATTTAAGATCACGCCGCCACCCTGTTCTTTCATAATCTTGGCTGCTGCCTGTGCACAAACAAAAACCGCATTTACATTTAAGTCAATGGTTTTCTTAAAATCCTCTGGCTTATAATTATAAATACTGTCTCTGGCAGAAACTCCTGCATTGTTGACCAAGATGTCTAAACTACCAAAGGTTTCTTTTACTTTTTCAAAAGTTTCTGCCACCGCCTCCGGTAAATTTAAATCAGGGCAAAAACCAATTACTTCTCCCTGCACCCCTTCTTCTTTTAATTTTGCAATCGCTTTGTCCACCGTTTCCTGTCTGGAACCCAGCAATGCCACCTTTGCTCCATTTTCCAGAAATTTTTTCACAATAGCATAACCGATTCCTCGGGTTCCTCCTGTTACGATTGCTGTTTTCTCTTTTAACATGATATCATCCTCCTTATTTTTTCATAAGGGTATTATACCACACTTTGTATATTTTGTATACTTTTTACAGCAAACCGTCACATTTTTCAGCCACTTTAATAATGTATTCCTCCAGATTCCTGCAGCTTTGCATTTACAAATTTATTGGTTCATCCTTGGCAGCATTGTACTCCCCGGTAATTTCAATGGTATTGCCGTCCACATCTTTTAATAAAAAGTACCAATAGGGCATTTGTGCATTCACATATCTTATTTCTGTCAAATCAGTTCCGATTCCTAATTTTTTGATTCTTTTATATTCCCTTTTCAAATCATTCGTACAAAGATTAATTACCACTTTTCCGCAATTAGGCGTACTCATAATTCTATTCATATCATCATAAATATCTGAATCAATCTTCCTGCTTACTACCTGGTCAGGATGCTCCATATCAAACTTCCCATTCATAATCGCCAATACTAAACCATTGATTTGAAATTGTGCATATCTCGTTTTGTTTCTTCCATCCACATCCTTCTCAAATAATTGTTTATAAAAAGAAATTGTCTTTTCAAAATCAGATGTAATAATGTAAATATTTCCAAAAGTAATCATAACTTAATCACCTCAATAAATTTACAAATCCTAAAGTTGTTTTACTGATTATCAAATATATTTGCCTGCTTCTTTTATGGATAATATTTCTTTATCGGATGACGAATTACTGTTTTCCACTTTTCAGGTGCTGTTTTCCTCGCATCGGAAAGATAAATTTCATGATGCCTGCGACTGCTGTTAATATCATTTTCATAGCCGTTTTTCAGCAAATATTCATCCATAATTGCAACTGTGGCAGGCTCGTCATCATAAGAACCTATATGCATTATCTGCACACATAATCCCTCATCTATAAGGAGATATTCTGCCTTGGAACAATCCAGTTTCTTTTTCTCCCAAACTTGTGCCACTGCCCATTCAAAGTCCTTTTGGGCAACAAAATCCGGTAAACGGATGACCGAAATCCACTGAAATGCATCTTTGCGAGAATAGTCAATCCCCACCCCATTCTCCTGCCACCAAAATCCTTCCAATGGCGGTACCACATACTCAAAGAAGCCTTCTATTTTATAGTCACCTTTGTAACTCATTTTCAAAGTATACGCAATGGCATAAAGCACACCAATGGCTTTCTGATAATCACCATCTTTTTCATTGGGATTCCCACTGCCACGCACCGCAATATACTTCATTGGTGGAACTGTCACTATTTGTGGTTGATTCTTCGGCATATAAAATTCCTTATATTCCTTTTTAAAATCAAAAGCCATTTACTTTCTCCTTTCTTTACTGATGCACCGCAATATAAAGATAGCAATGTGCCTTTCCGTCTTTTGCATATTCCGGCGGAACACTGCTCTCATAATCGCAGGTAAACACACGATGAATATCACCGTTTTTCTGTTCTTTCCAGACCTTTTCCCAAGCTTTTCTTGTGCATTCTGTTACCTTTTTGCTGTCATCGCTTACCTCATATTTTTTGTAAATACCTGCATCTGCTTTCTTGTCCATTTCTTGAAAAAAATCTGCTGTAACACCTAAAATACTCAGGTCATAATCTCCATTTTCATCCCCATCATAATTGCTGTATCTGGAAACCAGAGAAATCCCCTGTAAAAAAATGTGCTCGCTGTCAAACAATATGGGTAACTTTCCACTCATAATGTGATCCCAGAGTTCTTGTATCTTTCCCATTCCTTCCTGTGTATTATTGGTGCGAATAGTAAGTTCCTTTAATTGGTATGACATAATGTTTCCTCCTTAGAATTTCTTCTGCTTTTTCTCATATTTTTTCTTGGCATATGTGTATGCTTCCAAAATCAATGGTTTCAATTCCTCAAAGGTATTTCTCGATGGATTTAGTACACATATCCATGACATCCATGCATAGATGGGGTGGGGCATAATTTCATCTGTTCTTGTAAAATCATAATCCATATCTACAATTCCGCCTTTGCTTGGACGTTTTGGGATATGTTCAAACATTTCCACAAAGATATCTTTTGGCACTCCCAAATTTACACGATATCTATTCTGTCTATCAAGATTTGAGCTCTTGTCATTTTCACCATCCTTTTCCTTTACTGTTAAAACGTAAACTCCCCGTTTCAGCTTATTATTAGGATTATAATATATTCCACGCTCTCCCCAACTGCTCACCAGCACTACTCCGTCTAGATTTTTAGTACAATACTTTAAAATATCATCTGGTGTTATTTCCTGCATCTCTTCACCTCCACTCTATTACGTAAATCATTATACAACCTTTAATATGACAACTGTGTGTCATATTATAATAACTTTCCACTCAATTACAATGATTACTTTCCATGAGCAAAAATTGTTCGTAACAGTTCAGATACCTGAACTGTTACAATTGTTCCACTGCCATTTTATGATAGTTAATCTATATCTGCCCACAACAAATATTTTCCACAATGCAAACATTGAAACAGATATCCCTGAAAACTTCCTCCATTTACCAATTTTCCATCTCTAATCCATCCCTTAAATGTGTCATCCAATATGGGATCCTCCAAAACTTCCTCAAGAATATCCATCTGATTCAATTCTCTGGTTCCCACACCACCCAGATAGGCACAATAGTCATTACAGTGGGCTCTCCAGTATTCCTGCTGCCAGCCACAATATCCCGGTGTCCTATGAATCAGCTCATCTGTTTTTTTCTCATCCATAACTTCATCCGCATCCGTTGCTCCCTCATCCTGAAATTCTCCATCAAATTTCTCCGCAGCCCTACCAGTTGCAATACATTCCGGACATAACACATCAATTGTCTCCACGGAATAGAATGGTCCCTCATAAGAAATCATGGTTTCCTTGCCACAAAATAGACTATCAACTAAAGAACACAAAAGCCAAACTTAAGACATTGGGTATCGTAACTGAAGATTTGAACCTTAACTGAAACATTGCAAAAGGGCTGGCTTGTAGCACCAAATCCACCGAATCTTCAAGCAATTAACAAAATGTGATTGGGAAAAATATATTACTTATTGTGTGAACTAAAAGAATTTAAAAGATAGGATGAAGGATGATAATGTGCAAATAAAAACATTTTTTGATTTTTGTTCTGGCATAGGTGCCGGGAGGCTTGGTCTGGAACAAGCATTGGCAAAAGCCGCCTCTCCTCTGTAAACAAATACATCGAAAACCACAATTATGTAATTACAAACAGTCGTATGGATGGTGATAAACTTTTTGTAGAATCAAACCACAACCTTCATAACAAAAGATTTGTGCTTCAACAATATGAATATATGTTCTCGCAGCATGAAAATGAATATGAAATCCGCAAGTTATCTAAGACATATAATGCAAATGTCATATTCTCAATCACACACAATCATCATTTGCCTCTTTCCAAATTTCCTGACTTTTCTTTTGGGTGTGGAAAGATCAATTTATCCATAATTGCTCTCCTTAATTTGCTAAATCGTGATATCTCCCTAACATTCGCAGCAATCTTTCTTTTACCTGCTGACGCAGCTCTGGCGGCTCTAACACCTGACAGTATTCCCCATAACTTAAAATATTGTAAAACAGCCATTCATCCCAAGGGAATTCCCCTTCGATCAAGAAACTTCCATCCTGCAGCTTTTGACAATGTTCAAAGTCATCATAGACTCGGTATGCAGCCTCTTTTTCAATTCTCAGTTTCAGTCTTACCGTTTTACATACCTGCTTCTTTTGCTGCTTTTTTAACACTGTTTTCGGACAGCAGCGATTAAAATTCTCTTCGGTCAACACCAATTCCTTTATGCGTTTTAGTTTGAAAAAACGTTCTGCCTCCCTGCTTTGGCAATACCCATACAAATACCACCCTGTGCCTTTAAATACCAATTTCAATGGCTCCACTCTTCTGGAGGTTTCTTCTCCTTTTCCACTTGCATAGGAAAACTGAAGAATTCTTTTCCGTAATATGGCTTCTTTGATACTCTGAAAAAGCTCTGCTTCCTTCTCCCCATCCGACCAAAAGCCATAATCTACTTCAATCCAGTTACTATGCTTATCTCCAAAGAAACTTTGCATTTTTTTCAATGCCGTATTGCTTTCTTCCAGAGTTACCGCTTCAATGGCATTTAAGGATGATAAGATTTCTTCTTTTTCTTTCTCTGTGATCATTGCTTTGTTTAGTACAAAATCCGGTAAAAGCGTGATCCCGCCGCCTTTCCCTTGATTCATGTATATAGGGATTCCGGCAGCAGACAACGTTTCCACATCTCTGTAAATAGTTCTGGCGGATACCTCAAAGTACTCCGCCAGTTCTTTCGCTGTAACAATTTTTTTGTCTAAAAGTATATATACGATTTCAAATAATCTGTGTATCTGCATTTTGCACCTCGATGATAGCCGTTCCGTAAATGCACAGACCTACTGAACATTTACCTTAATTTTAGTAATCCCTCATCTATAAAGAGATATTCTGCCTTGGAACAATCCAGCTTCTTTTTCTCCCAAACTTGTGGCACTGCCCATTCAAAGTCCTTTTGGGCAACAAAATCCGGTAAACGAATGAGAAAAATCATACATCAATCCAACAAAATCTCCTGCAAAGTATTCATCAGGTTTGATATATCAATCGGTTTTGCCACATGACCATTCATTCCGGCCTCCATTGCCTTCTGTCTGTCCTCATCAAAGGCGTTTGCCGTCATCGCCACAATCGGAACAGATGAGCGTGCGGAATCTTCCAAAGCTCGAATCTGCCGTGTTGCCTCATAACCATCCATAATCGGCATCTGAACATCCATCAAAATCAGGTCATAAGTGCCCGCCTCCACATTCTTTATCATATCCACAGCTTCTGTTCCATCACCTACGGTATCAACCACCAATCCCACAATCTCCAGAATTTCCTGTGCAATTTCCTGATTAATTTCATTATCCTCCACCAGCAATATCTTCTTACCTTTCAAAAGCTCCTGCGGCTCCTTCTTGGTATCAGGCTCCGGCTCCGTATATGGAGCCACCAAAATCTGATGAAGCTCAGAAAGGAAAATCGGTTTCGAGCAAAATGCCGTAACACCAGCCTCTTTTGCCTCATCCTCAATATCAGCCCAGTCATATGCAGTAAGGATAATAATTGTTGCTGTATCCCCGATAACTTTACGGATTCTTCGGGCAACCTCAATTCCATTCATATCAGGCATAAGCCAATCAATAATATATGCACTGTACTGTTTATTTTCTTCTATTGCAAACTCAGTACGAATTACCGCTTCCTTTCCCTGTGTTGTCCAGTCAGGATTCATCCCAATGGAGGAAAGCATCTTGCTGACACTCATACAGGTATTTACATCATCGTCCACAATCAATGCACGCAGATCCATCAGCTTCTCCAGATGTTCTATCTTTTGGGACTGATTCACCGTGCGGAACCGGAAGGATACGATAAACTCTGTTCCCTTCCCCTCTTCGCTCTCCACCTCAACGGTTCCGTTCATCATGTCAATGATATTCTTAGTAATCGCAAGACCAAGACCTGTTCCCTGAATGCCACTTACCGTTGCAGTCTGCTCCCGTTCAAACGGCTCAAATAAGTGCTTTAAAAATTCTTCACTCATGCCAATGCCATTATCTTTGATCCGAAACTGGTATGAAGCATATCCGTCCGGAGTACTGTCTGTCTGTATAATGCGGACGCTCACTGTCCCGCCTGCCTTTGTATATTTCATAGAATTACTGAGAATATTCAAAAGCACCTGATTCAGACGAAGCTTATCACAGATAATCACCTCATTTATTACATCCAGCGTATCAATATAGAACTCAAACTGTTTTGCCTTGATATCAGCCTGTACAATGGTTTTCAGGTCATGCATGATTTCAGGAAGGCTTGTTTCCTCCTCATTAATTCTGACCTTCCCACTTTCAATCCGGCTCATATCCAACACATCATTAATCAGGCTCAGCAGATGCTTGCTGGATGTCATAATCTTATCCAGATAATTCCGCACCGTTTCCCTGCTGTCAAGATGCGTTGCAGCCAATGAGGTAAATCCGATTATCGCATTCATGGGTGTACGGATATCGTGGGACATATTATTCAGAAAAGTTGTTTTTGCACGGTTGGCATGCTGAGCTTGTTCCAGTGCTTCTTCCAGTACCTGTTTCTGCTCTTGTTCCGCACGCACAATTTCATCAATATTACGAAAACCAACGAGAACAGTAAAGCCCTCTCGTGTTCTCTTACCCTCTGCCTTAACATAGGTAAATTGAAAATTATGTATCGTTCCATCAATCAGCACCCGATAACTTCCCACATATTCCATATTGGAACTAAGCTTTTCGGTCACCCTATCAATAGCCAATGCCTCTAAAAGTTCCTGCTGATCCTCCACATAAACACGCTCCTTGATATACTGCTGCACAATCGGCGTATATGAAAATGTCTTTAGCGAATCATTTTTCAGCCCGGAAGTTACGTATCCTTCCAGTTTTACAACTTTAGCCGTATCCTCCTCGGTATTTACTGCATAAACATTGAGATAATCACGACTCAATGCATCCACAATGGCAAGTTGATCCGCAAGTTTCTCATTTGCCTCCTCAGATACATGCAGAATTTTTTCTCTCCACCTTACCAAAAATATCAGTGCCAAAATAACGACCAGAACCAAAGCAATAACCAGAAGTACCAGAACCATTGTCTTCGGGTTAGCCCGCATGTACTGTGCCAAAGTCAAATCCTGTGGTGTATAAGAGGTATACTGTGCAATCAACTGATTGAGCGAGTCCTCCGACATCTGCTTTAGACATTTGTTGAGTATCGTCACAAGCTCGTGGTCGCAATTCTCTCTGACATACATCTGGAATGTGAATCTTACACCATCCACGACACTGTATTGCAGGGAACCCGTAAAATCATTATTCACAAACATCTGTGCTGTGTAGGTATATACATAAGCGGCATCTGCTTCTCCCTTCATGACAGCACGAATCGCCTCACTCCTTGTGTCATAATACAGTACCTTTGCATCACCGATAATCTCCTTTTCCAGTGGCTCCTCTCCCTGAGCATTTGCAACTGCAATCGTCTTAATTTTGCCCGTAAAATTACTTTTCGATACCTTTGCCACACCAGCTGTCATATAGGTATCTGTATTAAATCCACGGTATAAATTCTCCTCCGTCGTCAAATCAGATAGCCTTCTGTCTATCACAATATCCACACCATTAGTATTCATGGTATTATAATAATCCACTCTGTTTTCGGGCACAACAACTTCATATGGCAGACCACACAGTTCCATAATCTTAGCGAAATAATCCGGCATAATCCCCTTTAACTCTCCATTCTCAACATAAGAATAAGGAGCTCTGTCTCCAATTGCCGTCACTGTAATTTTTTTCCTCCCTGAAATAACATCTTGTATATATGTTTTCTCACGTTCGGTAAATGCAAGTTCGGAAGAGTAGACTGTTCCATAGTATTTATAAAACAACGAATTGTCCCAGTCTCCCTCATTGATATCCATCTGATCAATGGCATAATTGATTTCCTTCAACAGTTCTTTGTCTTCTTTCCGCACCATGACATAAAAATTATCCGTATACAGCGTATCCAGAGTTCTTTCATTTTCCGTCTTTCGCAGATTGCTGGAGAGGATTGCATCGATACTGCCATCCTTCAAATCTTTCACAAGCTGGTGTGAATCTTCATACTCCTTCACATTGTAAGAAAATTGTTTCTCTTTTGCAAACTCCGCCAGTCTGTCATTCTGGGTGCTCCCTGCAACCAGACCGATTCGCATCCCATCATAGGACCGGTATTCCCCGCTGTGATATTTCGTATTATCTGCTAAAACAGAAAGAACCGTGCTGTTGCGCCCAATCGGATAGGAAAAAGCAAATTTTTCTTCACGCTCCGAAGTTCTCCTTGCAGACGTAACCAGATCAATCTCTCCATTTTCCAACATGTCAAGCATATCATTCCACGATTTGTCATATCCGACATAATCGAAATTAAGATGTGAATATTGCGAAATCATCTGCAAAACCTCAATGCCGTATCCGGTCAGATTTCCCTGCTCATCCTTTGAATGATAACCATCAAAATAGAAAATGCCTGCCTTCACCCTCTGATTAATTGTCTCGTCCGGCACACTTACATTAGATGCATCAGCTGGTATAAAATTATATAAAATAAGAAAAAGACATAGAAATGCTATCATCCACCTTTTGCTATGTATTTTATCTAAGACACACATAATTTTTCGCTCCCTTTTATAAATACTTTGTAACTGTTTTTCTTACTAAAAAAATAAAAACAGGAGTTTTTATTTTTAATGTAACTATTCAGTACCCTCATAGTTACAAGCAAAGAACCATGCAAAATTGCC
>CAMWHJ010000082.1 GCA_947174015.1 uncultured Lachnospiraceae bacterium
CAATTTTGCATGGTTCTTTGCTTGTAACTATGAAGGTACTGAATAGTTACAAAATTTCTATAATGGTTTCGTACAGGATTGTGATTTATGACATAGTTACAAATTTTCAATAGAGGTGGTTAGATATGGATTTAGAGTACAAAAGGTGGAAAAGCCAAAAATTTTTTCATATGGCGATGGGTGTATTAGCTGTCCTGATTGTGGTGGGGATGTTAGGTCTGGCTTACCTGTTTCGGACTTTGAAGAATTCACTGCTTATGCAGGGAATGACAGAGGCAGTGGTACAGGAAAAGATGTGTATTCTTTATACATATAGTGCAGGGGGAATTTTGCTGCTGTTGGTTTTGTTGGGAATATGCTTTTTTATACAAAAAAGACACAATAAGGATCTGGAAAAGGTTATGTATGTGGATACCATCACCGGCGGCAGTACTTATGAAAAATTTAAGCAGGATGTGAATGAGTATCTGAAAAAGAATACTTCACAATCTTATGCTATTGTCAGTTTGGATATTGATAAGTCTAAGTATATTGAAGAGGTGTTTGGAACGGAAGAATATGTGAAAGCAGTGAAGTTCGTATGGAAGGCTTTGGAAGAAGAGGTTGAAATGGGAGAGTTCTGCGGACATAAGGAAGCAGATCAGTTCTATGCACTGCTGCAGTATCGGAATGAAGAACAGTTGGCAGAGCGGCTGGAGAGAATTAATGATGAGGTGAAGGACAAAATCGAGCAGGGTGATATTTTCTATGATTTGAAGATTTCTGTGGGTATTTATGTAATGAATCATCGAAAGCATACCATAGAACGCATGATTTATCGCAGTGATGTGGCACGGAAAACAGTAAAGGGACAGCATGACAAGCTTTATGCTTTTTACACAGAAGAAATCAAAAAAAGTCAGGAAAAAAATCAGGAAATTGAGAATAAGATGGAGAAGGCACTGTCAAAGGGTGAATTTTATGTGTGCTACCAACCAAAGTACTGTACACAGGACAAGACTATTGTGGGAGCAGAGGCATTGGTGCGTTGGCGAATGAATGACGGCAACATGATTCCACCTTCGGATTTTATTCCTCTTTTTGAGAGCAATGGTTTTATCAAAGAGTTGGATAAGTATGTATTTGAACGGGTATGTAAGGATGTGAGCCGATGGCTGGATAAGGGGCTGGATGTAAAACCTGTTTCCGTAAATTTGTCACAGATGCAGTTATATAATACGAATTTTATCAAGGAATACGGAGAGATTTTAGAACGGTATGACTTGGATTCCAAGTATGTACAGCTGGAACTGACAGAGACAGCCTTGTTTGATAATCCTGTGACCCTTGCAAAGATTATCAATCAATTACATAGTTTGGGATTTGAAATTCTTATGGATGATTTTGGAAAAGGTTATTCCTCTTTGAATATGTTGAAGGATGTGGATGTGGATACGGTAAAAATTGACAAAAGTTTTGTGGATGATATCGGCAGTAATAAGAAAGTGGAACGAATCATTGCCACCATTATTTCACTGGTGCGCTCTTTGAATATGAATGTGGTTGCTGAGGGAGTGGAAAATGAAATGCAATATAAATTTTTGAATTTGGTGGAGTGCGATGAGATTCAGGGCTATTACTTTTCCAAACCAGTGGAGGCAGGAGAATATGAAAAGATGCTCTGTGCGAAACAGTAAGGGAAGTACAAAACAGAAATAAGGAAAAAAGAAGAGCAGTCAACTGACGGGATTGACTGCTCTTTTTGTCTACATTTTTTCTTAATTAAGCAATAGAATTTACAGCTTTTGCTAAACGGGAAACTTTTCTTGCTGCATTATTCTTGTGATAAACACCCTTAGATGCAGCCATTTCAATCTTCTTTGTTGCAATCAATAAAGCATCTTTTGCAGCAGCAGCATCCTTTGCAGCAACAGCAGCATCTACTTTTTTGATGTAAGTCTTGATTTCAGACCTGATTGCCTTGTTTCTTTCTGTTTTTGTTGCAATAACTTTAATTCTCTTCTTAGCTGATTTAATGTTAGCCAAATCCGTACACCTCCGTGAATTTTCAAATATATAAGTTTCAATACGTTTTGGTTTGCATTAAACGGACACGGACGTTAATGTAAACACACTAGATTATAATAGAACAATCCTGCTAATGTGTCAATACATATTTTTGGAATTTCTGTAAAAAATATGTGACATAAGACCCATTTACCATACAGGGAGCAAAAGGAGTGTAATGTAATGTGTGAATTTAGAGTACGTACCGACTTGGCATTGGAGGCAAAGGAAAGCTTTGAAGATGACAATGTGGAAATCAGAGGCGTGCGAATTGACGAAAATTATGACAATGAGCATGAGATTACCATTACCAAGGTGGTAATTGAGACAAAGAACGGTGCCAAAGCCATGGGCAAGCCTATGGGAACTTATATTACGTTAGAGGCACCCAATATGGCAGTGCCGGATGAAGGGTATCATCGGGAAATTTCCAGAGTATTGGCAGAGTATGTGAAAGAACTGTTAGGGAAGATGCCAAAAGAATTTTCAGTGCTGATTGCAGGTCTTGGAAACCGGGAGGTGACACCGGACTCTCTTGGCCCTCTGGTAGTGGGAAATCTGCTCATTAACAGACATGTGGTAAAGGAATATGGAAAATATGCCATGGGCAAAGAACGTATCAATGCCATCAGCGGCATTGTGCCTGGAGTGATGGCGCAAACCGGAATGGAAACAGCGGAGATTATCCGTGGTGTTATTGAAGAGACTAACCCGGATTTGCTGATTGTGGTGGATGCTTTGGCAGCAAGAAGTACCAAGCGTTTAAGCCGTACCATTCAGATTACGGATACGGGCATTAATCCCGGTTCTGGTGTGGGAAATCACCGCAATGCCATCAATGAGGAATCCATGGGAATTCCGGTAATCTCCATTGGAGTGCCCACAGTGGTGGATGCAGCGGTGATTGTCAATGATGCCATGGAAAATATGCTCCATGCCATGTCAGATTCCAACAGTCTGAAGGATATGGCCGCCGCTTTTTCCACCTTTAAGGTATCGGAAAAGCATGAATTGTTTCGTGAATTGTTATCTCCCCAGTTAAATACCATGTTTGTGACACCGAAAGATATTGATGAAACCATGAAACGATTGAGTTTTACCATTTCTGAGGCATTAAATATGGTATTTCAGACGGCATAGCTGCATAAAATAACAGTGGCAGTTATGTCCATGATTGGCATGTCTGCGGACTGCGCAGCCGGATGTGCAGTCCACAAAAATATGGATGAGAAAGTGTTCCATAGGTTGCCGCATAAGCTGTGAAAATGTAAAGCAGTGATATTTACTAATATAGTTTGTCAGGACAGCGTATTGATGTACTGTAAGAAAGGAAGCTTAGGGGGGGAGAGGAAATGGAAAGAACAAGAAAGCATAGGGTAATAGAAATCATTATTTTATTATTGATGGTGCTGTTTCTGGTGGAGCTTGTGCAGACCGCAGGAAACAGCGGTGTATTTTCTGCCCAGAGCAGGCTGTATTATATAAAAAATAAAATCATGTCTACCATGGTAGATGCTTTGTCTCCAAATCTTATGTATCCCATGGCAGAAACTGCCCAAGGTGTGGACGATTTAATTATACGGGAATTTCCGGTACTTGCTTATATGAAAAAAAATGGGGAAAATACACCAGTGGTGGAAAATGAAGGCACTTATGAGCTGATACTGAAGGGAGAGGCAAATGATGAGAATTTTGTGGACGAAGAGGGTAAAGTGGTCATTGTCAGTGAACAGAATGAAGAGGGACAAAAAGAGCCAACACAGGTGCCAAAAGAGCATACGGAGATTTCCTTAAATGGCACCAAAGTACAGGAACTGAACTGGGAGTTTTTAAAGGATGAGGAGTATATCAAAAAGAATTATTACACCATAGACAGAACCACTTATGTGCAAGCTGGGGAAATCGATGGAGAAAAATTTATGCAGAAGGATTTTACCATAAAGGCAGGACCAGAGGCTCCTCAGATTTTGATTTTTCATACCCATTCCCAAGAATCTTTTGTAGATTCTGTGCCGGGGGATTCCAGTACTACCATCGTGGGGGTGGGTGCCTATCTGGCAGAACTGCTTCGGGAAAAATATAATTTTAATGTGATACATAACACCAAAACTTATGATTTGGTGGATGGAAACATAGACAGAAATAAAGCATATTCACTGGCAGAGCCGGATATCAAGGAAATTTTAAAGGCAAACCCGACCATTGAAGTGATTCTTGATATCCACCGAGATGCTATGAATGAAAGCACCCATTTGGTAACTGATGTGGGGGGGAAGCCCACCGCCCGCTTTATGTTTTTTAATGGCATGAGCAGAACCACCACTTTGGGGGAGGTGGGCTATCTGCCCAATCCATACAGGGAGGACAATATGGCATTTGCCTTTCAGATGCAGATGAAGGGAGAGGAGTATTATCCCGGACTTACCAGAAGAATATACCTAAAGGGTTATCGCTACAACCTGCACTTGCTGCCAAAAACTATGCTGGTGGAAGTGGGAGCCCAAAATAATACCCTTCAGGAAGAAAAAAACGCCATGGAACCTTTGGCCCATATGCTGTTTATGGTACTAAAGGGAGAATAAGACTTTCCCAAACAAGATTCTTGTGATATAATATGAACACTTGGCGAGGTATTTTCGAGCCTAGTGAGAATATATGCAGGAATACGCAGTGAGGTATTTTCGAACAAAGTATTCCAGTGTAATATGAACACTTGGCGAGGTATTTTCGAGCCTAGTGAGAATATATGCAGGAATACGCAGTGAGGTATTTTCGAACAAAGTATTCCAGTGTAATATGAACACTTGGCGAGGTATTTTCGAGCCTAGTGAGAATATATGCAGGAATACGCAGTGAGGTATTTTCGAACAAAGTATTCCAGCGTAATATGAACACTTGGCGAGGTATTTTCGAGCCTAGTGAGAATATATGCAGGAGGAAAGTTATGGCACATATTGACCAGAGTAAAATTAGGAATTTTTGTATTGTGGCACACATTGATCATGGTAAGTCCACATTGGCAGATAGAATTATTGAAAAGACAGGACTGTTGACCAGCAGGGAAATGCAGGCACAGGTTTTAGATAATATGGAGTTAGAACGGGAACGTGGCATTACCATCAAGGCTCAGACCGTTCGTATTGTATATCAAGCACAGGATGGAGAAGAATACATTTTTAACCTGATTGATACACCGGGGCATGTGGATTTTAATTATGAGGTATCCCGAAGCCTGGCGGCTTGTGATGGAGCTATCCTTGTGGTGGATGCGGCACAAGGCATAGAGGCTCAGACCTTGGCAAATGTATATTTGGCTTTGGATCACAATCTGGATGTATTTCCGGTGATCAACAAGATTGATCTGCCCAGTGCAGAGCCTCAGCGTGTCATTGATGAAATCGAGGATGTGATTGGCATAGAGGCTCAGGATGCCCCCCAGATCTCTGCCAAGGCAGGTATTAATATTGAACAGGTGTTGGAACAGATTGTCCAAAAGATTCCGGCACCTACAGGGGACCCAAAAGCACCATTGCAGGCATTGATTTTTGACTCTCTGTATGATGCATATAAGGGGGTCATTGTATTCTGCCGTATTAAGGAGGGCACCATAAAACGTGGAACCATGGCACATATGATGGCAACCAAAGCCACTGCCGAAGTGGTGGAAGTGGGCTATTTTGGTGCCGGACAATTTATTCCATGCGAAGAATTAAGTGCAGGAATGGTGGGCTATTTTACTGCCAGTATCAAAAATGTCACCGATACCAGAGTGGGAGATACCGTCACCGATAAAAACTACCCATGTGCCCAACCTTTGCCGGGGTATAAAAAGGTAAATCCCATGGTATACTGCGGTCTTTATCCGGCAGACGGAGCCAAGTACCCGGATTTAAGAGATGCTTTAGAAAAGCTTCAATTAAATGATGCTTCCTTACAGTTTGAGGCAGAGACTTCCATTGCCTTGGGTTTTGGTTTCCGCTGCGGCTTTTTGGGGCTGCTTCATTTGGAGATTATTCAGGAGCGTTTAGAGAGAGAGTATAATCTGGACTTGGTGACTACGGCTCCGGGGGTAATTTATAGAGTTCACAAAACCAATGGCGAAATGATTGAGCTTACCAATCCATCCAATCTGCCGGATCCATCCGAAATCGAGTATATGGAGGAACCCTTTGTAACAGCGGAAATTATGGTAACGAAAGATTTTATCGGTCAGATCATGGATCTTTGTCAGGAACGGCGGGGAATTTATCTAAGTATGGAATATATGGAAGAGACACGAGCCTTAATTAAGTATGAGCTGCCGTTAAATGAAATTATCTATGATTTTTTTGATGCTCTAAAGTCCCGCTCCAAGGGGTATGCATCCTTTGATTACGAAATGAAAGGCTATGTACAGTCCTCCTTAGTGAAGCTGGATATACTAATCAATAAAGAGGAAGTGGATGCCCTGTCCTTTATTGTCCATGAAAGCACTGCCTATGAGAGAGGAAGAAAAATGTGTGAAAAGCTCAAGGAGGAAATTCCAAGGCATCTGTTTGAAATTCCCATTCAGGCAGCAGTGGGCAACAAGGTCATTGCCAGAGAAACCGTAAAGGCAATGCGTAAGGATGTATTGGCAAAATGTTACGGCGGCGATATTACTCGTAAGAAAAAGCTTTTGGAAAAACAAAAGGAAGGAAAGAAGAGAATGCGTCAGGTGGGCAATGTAGAGATTCCCCAGCAGGCATTTATGAGTGTGTTGAAGTTAGATGATAAATAAAAATGCAGGTTTGTATCTTCATATCCCATTTTGTATGCGAAAATGCAGTTACTGTGATTTTTTGTCTTTTCCGGCAGGAGAGGACAACAGGGAGCAGTATCTGAAACAGCTGATGAAAGAAATAAAGGAGCGTTCCCTTCTCTTAGAAGACCGATGTGTGGACACAGTTTTTCTGGGAGGGGGAACGCCCTCGCTTTTTGACGGCATACAGATTGGACGGCTTATGGAGACAGTGACAAAATATTTTAAAATAGAAAAACATGCTGAGATTACCATGGAGATGAATCCGGGAACAGTGGATGAAGGAAAACTTATGGCATACAAGACAAGTGGAATTAACCGTATCAGTTTTGGTGTGCAGTCCATGCAGGAGAAAGAGTTAGCTTTGCTGGGAAGAATTCACAAAGTGGAGGAGTTTCGAAAAAACTATCAGTTGGCCCGCAGGTTGGAATTTGAGAATATCAATTTGGATTTGATGTTAGCTTTGCCTAACCAGACCTTACAGGACGTGAAGTACAATTTGAGAGAGGCAGTGGCTTTGAAACCGGAGCATTTGTCCTGCTATGGGCTTATCATTGAGGAAGGCACTCCTTTTTTTCAGGAATATCAGCAGCAGGAATTGAGACGTCAGGCAGGAGAAGAGCGAGTGGGAGATGTGCTGCCGGGAGAAGAACTTGAGCGGGAGATGTATCAGTGGACCTGTGAATTTCTTCACAAAGAAGGCTATGAGCAATATGAAATTTCTAATTATAGTTTGAAAGGATATGAGTGCAGGCATAATATGAAATACTGGGAACGGGGGGAATATTTGGGGCTGGGCTTGGGAGCCTCCTCCTTTTTGGATAACAGAAGGTTCTCGAATGTGACCGATATGAAAGAATATCTTTCCATAGACATAGGAAGAATGCAGGAGGAGTTGGTGGCAGAGGAAGAGGTGATAGACAGGCAGGCAGCAATGGAGGAATTTATGTTCTTGGGACTGAGAAAGACAGCAGGTATTTCCAAAAAGGAGTTTAAAGACAACTTTGGGGCAGAATATAAGCAGATCTATCAAAGTGTTCATGAGCGGATGGTGCATCTTGGACTTCTCAGAGAAGAGGGGGACAGGATATGTCTCACAAGGCAGGGAATTGATGTGAGCAATTATGTAATGAGTGCGTTTTTGTTGTGAGAATGTAACGGTAAAGTAATATAAAAACTGCGTGGGGAAATCAGAAAAATCCCCCACGCAGTTTTTTTAGTGCATTTTTCTCTATTCGGGATACATAAGATCGAGAGATACCCAGAGCATCTGCGATTTCCTGCTGTGTGCGTGTGGGCAGATTGAAAAGTCCATAGCGCAGGGAAATAACATAGCGTTCTCGTTGGGTCAATTTTTCTTGAAGAAGTCGGTAGAGACAGTGGATATCATCCTGTAAGGTTACTTTTGCAAAAATATCAGAATCTTCGGCAATGAATACATCCAATAGACAGATATCGTTTCCCTCTTTGTCTGTGCCGATTGGTTCGTAGAGAGAAACATTTTTGGAACGTTTTTTGCCATTGCGAAAGTACATGAGAAGTTCATTGTCAATACATCTGGCAGCGTAGGTGGCAAGGCGACAGTTCTTGGTGCAATCAAAGGTATTGATGGCTTTGATAAGACCGATAGTGCCAATGGAGAGCAAATCCTCCATATCCTCATTGGAGAAGTTGTATTTCTTTGCCACATGTGCCACCAACCGGAGATTGTGTTCGATCAGTGTATGCTTTGCTGTTTCATCGGTTTTACACTGCTTTAGATAGTAAGCTTCCTCACAAGCACTTAAGGGTTTGGGAAAAGATTTCAAAAAAGCACCTCTGAGAGCATTTACTATATTCTATGTAAATGCCAAAGAAGAAGTGCTTTTCCGTTTTTAAAATCTTTATGCTTTTTTGTTGGCAGGTTCGATACTGATTTCTTTTCCCTTAATCTTTACATTTTCCATGGCAGATAATACTTCTGGAGCAAATTCTTTGGGAACTTCCACAAAAGTATATTTATCATAGATATCAATGGTTCCAACTAACTTGCCCGGCATACCGCTTTCCCCGGCAATGGCACCCAGAATATCACTGGGGCGTACGTTTTGCTTTCTGCCCACATTAATGAAGAGACGTACCATGCCATCCTCTGCACCGGTATCACCAAAGTCAATGGTCTGCTGAGACTGATCTGCTCCCAGAGCTGTCTTCAAAAAGGCAGCGGCAAGATCCAGGCTGCTGTAATCCTCATTGTTAATATGCTCTTCAATGATATTTACCATAGAAGTCAGATCCTCATTGGCGATCACCTCGCTTAAACGTTGCAAAATTTTCTCTGTTTTAGTGCTGTTTACATCATCTAAGGAGGGAATGGGCTGTGCTTTGATTTTCGTCTTGCAGTACCGCTGAATGTCTTTTAGCTTATAAACCTCTTTTCCCCAGATAAAGTTAAAGGCAACACCAGTGCGTCCTGCACGTCCGGTACGTCCAATGCGGTGTACATAATATTCATCATCCTGAGGCAGATCATAGTTGAAGACAGCTTCCACATCATCCACATCAATGCCTCTGGCAGCCACGTCCGTTGCCACCAGTATTTCTGTCCGGCCATTGCGGAAGCTGTTCATCACCCGGTCACGCTGGGTCTGCTTTAAATCTCCATGCAAGCCCTCCGCAAAATATCCCCGTCCCTGCAATGCAGATACTAACTCATCCACCTGACGTTTGGTGTTGCAGAATACAAGCGAAAGTTTTGGGTCGTAAATATCCAAAAGACGGCAGAGTACCTCCTCTTTTTTCTTTGGGCGTACTTCGTAGTAAAACTGGTCAATATTTGGAACGGTCAATTCCTTTTTCACTACCTTTACCAGTTCCGCATCTTTTTGAAAACGTTTGGTAATCTCTAAAATAGGCTGGGGCATGGTGGCAGAGAAGAGAATGGTCTGACGTTCCTCAGGTACTTTAGAGAGAATGGTTTCCATGTCTTCCCGGAAGCCCATGTTTAACATTTCGTCAGCTTCATCCATCACAACGGTGTGGACAGAGTCAAATTTTACCGTTTTTCGCTCCATGTGATCCATTACGCGTCCCGGTGTTCCAATCACTACTTGAACACCGCTTTTCAGGGAACGAATCTGCTTTACGATATCTTGTCCGCCGTAAATAGGGAGAATTTTTAAGCCATGCATGAATTTTGCCAGATTACGTATTTCGTCCGCTACCTGAATGGCAAGTTCTCTGGTGGGACAGAGTACAATCGCCTGAAGATGTTTATGAGAAATGTCAATCTTTTGCAGTAAGGGGATTCCAAAGGCGGCAGTTTTGCCCGTCCCGGTCTGTGCCTGACCAATCACGTCTCCGCCTTTCATAATCAGGGGAATGGATTTTGTCTGTATGGGTGTGGCTTCCTCAAAGCCCATTTCAGTGACACCGCGAAGAATTTTCGGGTTTAAATCTAGTTCATCAAATCTAACTGTTTCCATTATATGCTCCTTTCTAAAGCGCAAAAAAAATGGGGGATATTCCTTTTCCAGAATATATTACCCCAATATTTTAGTATCATAACAGAATTGGAAAATATTTGCAACAATTATATTCTTAAAAAAGTATGAAATTGCAATTTGCTTGTGTTATAATTATGAGTAATGTAAATGTTGACGAATTGATATATATATATTATTCTTAAGAGAGCAGGCAATAAAAAACGTGTAAGGGCAAAAGGACCTATGCAGGATTTTGCCTGTAACTGTGAAGGTGCAAAACAGTTACGAAAGATTATGTTTAAGTAAGGCAGGGAAGATTATGAATGAAAAATATGATTATTTAATTGTGGGAACCGGTTTGTTTGGAGCAATTTTTGCCCATGAAGCGAAGAAAAAAGGAAAAAGCTGTCTGGTGATTGAGAAACGTTCTCATATTGGCGGAAATATATACACCAAGGAGATGGAGGGGATTCAGGTACACCAGTATGGTGCCCATATTTTCCATACCAGCAACAAAGAGGTGTGGGATTACATCCAGCAGTTTGCGGAATTTAACCGTTACACCAATTCTCCGGTGGCAAGATATAAGGATGAACTTTACAATCTGCCATTTAATATGAACACTTTTAGTAAGATGTGGAACATTAAGACACCCAGTGAGGCAAAGGAAATTATTGCAAAGCAGATTGCTGAGGCAAAGGTGGAAAATCCGAAAAATTTAAAGGAACAGGCAATTTCACTGGTGGGCAAGGATATCTATGAAAAGCTGGTGGAGGGATATACGGAAAAGCAGTGGGGGAAACGTGCCACAGAGCTGCCAGCATTTATTATCCAAAGGCTGCCGGTGCGCTTTACCTATGATAATAATTATTTTAATGACAAATATCAGGGCATTCCCATTGGGGGGTATACCCAGATCATTGAGAAGATGCTGGAGGGCATAGAAGTGCGGCTGAATACGGATTTCTTTGCAGACAAAGAAAACCTGCGTGCATCTGCCAAAAAGATTGTGTTTACTGGAATGATTGATGAATTTTATGATTACCAGTTTGGCGAATTGGAATACCGCAGCCTTCGTTTTGAGACAGAGGTGCTGGATGAGGAGAATTATCAGGGAAATGCAGTGGTGAATTATACCGAATATCAGGTACCCTATACAAGAATCATTGAACACAAACATTTTGAACTCACAGACCAGAACCCAAAGAAGACGGTGATTACCAGAGAGTATCCTGCCACATGGAAAAAGGGAGATGAACCTTACTATCCTGTGAATGACGAGAAAAACAATGCCTTATATGCCCAATATAAAGAACTGTCAGAGAAGGAAAGTAATGTGATCTTTGGCGGAAGACTGGGCATGTACAAGTATTTTGATATGCACCATGTGGTGGCAGAAGCATTAAAATGCGTGGCAGAACAGTTATAAAGTGCAGCATAAGAAGTGAAAATCTTACAGTGGAAGAATAGGAAATGTATCGAAGGATTTTATTCTGTTTTTGGAATAAAATCCTTTTTTATATAAATATTTCCGAATCACTCACAGTTTTTATGTGTAAAATCACCGTAACTGTTCAGTAGGTCTGTGCATTTACTGCACAGACCGTAAGAAAAAGTGG
>CAMWHJ010000083.1 GCA_947174015.1 uncultured Lachnospiraceae bacterium
CACTTTTTCTTACGGTCTGTGCAGTAAATGCACAGACCTACTGAACAGTTACCTCAATTTCATTATATATGAACACAACTGTTTCGTACCCTTGACAGTCACCGGTTGGAAGTAAACAAAAAGTTTTTCATCATCACTATACCTTCCGGGGTCAGCACAGATTCCGGGTGAAACTGCAAACCATAAATTTCATATTCCTTATGTTTTACAGCCATAATCTCTCCCGTATCATCCTCTGCAATCACAAAAAGTTCTTTTGGCAGCGATACTGCTTCTGCTGCCAGAGAATGGTATCTTGCCACCTTGATCTTTTCCGGCAGTCCTTGGAAAATCTCTGTTTTATTGTCTATGGTTACCTCACTCTGTTTCCCATGCATCAAAATCTTGGCATAGGTGATCTTTCCGCCAAAGCTTTCACAGATACTCTGATGCCCCAGACACACGCCAAGGATTTTTACCTTACCCTTCAGCGTTTTCACCACATCTTCACAAACACCGGCATCTTTTGGTCTTCCCGGTCCCGGGGACAGGATAATATGGCTGGGCTGTAAGGCTTGGATTTCTGCCACAGTCAATTCATCATTTCGAATTACCTTAATCTCCTCACCATTATGCTCCTTACAAAGTCCGCCGATTAGCTGCACCAGATTATAAGAAAAACTGTCATAATTATCAATCAGTAAAATCATCTTCCATTCACCTCACTTGCTCTTGTAACTGCACTAATCACTGCACCTGCCTTGTGGGCACATTCTTCGTATTCCTTTTGGGGTACAGAATCTGCCACAATACCGGCACCTGCCTGTATATAAACCTTATTTCCTTTCTTTACCGCTGTACGGATGGCAATACACACATCTAAATTGCCGGAAAAATCCATATAACCAATGGCACCGCCATACACTCCTCTAGGTGCCTTTTCCAGTTCGTCAATAATTTCACAAGCTCTAAATTTCGGTGCCCCCGATAAGGTACCAGCCGGCAGCAAGGCTGCAACGGTATCACATCCGTCTTTCCCCTCTGCAATCTGTCCGCAGACAGTGGAGGCAATGTGCATTACTTTGGAGAATCTGTGAATCTTCATGTACTCTTCCACATACACACTGCCGTATTCTGCAATTCTGCCAATATCATTTCGAGCCAAATCCACCAGCATATTATGTTCCGAGCGTTCCTTCTCATCTGCCAGCAATTCCCTTTCCAAAGATTCATCCTCTGCTGCGGTGGCTCCTCTTGGTCTGGTACCTGCCACAGGGAAGGTGGTTAATTTGCCATTCTGCAATTTCACCATAGTCTCTGGGGAAGCTCCACAAATCTCCACATCATCACTTTGAATATAATACATGTAGGGAGAGGGATTTGTGGTACGAAGCACTCGGTAAGCGTTCATCAGTGAACTGTTATAATCCGCCTCAAATCTTCTGGATATCACTCCTTGGAAAATATCTCCTTCTCTGATGTATTGCTTTGTCTTTTCCACCATCTCAAAATACTCTTCCTTGCTTGTGTTGCAGGTAAACTCCACGTTCTCCTGTACATTGATTTCATCTAAGGGGGCACCATCATAAATCATATTTTTGATATTCTCGATTTCCAAACAGGCTGCATTGTATCCCTGCTCTCCATCTTCCGCCTTCATATTGACCACAATCACTATTTTCTGCTTGAGATTATCATAAGCAATTACTTTGTCAAACAACATCAAATCAAAATCGTAAAAATCACTGGATTTCATTTTCAACTTAGGTTCTGCATAACGAAACATCTCATAGGAGAAATATCCTACAAATCCTCCAGTAAACGGAGGCATTCCTTCAATTTTGGGTGTTTTGTATTCCCCCAAAATTTCTCGGATGGCATCCATGGGTTCCCCCTTAATCTCTTTCTTTATTCCACCGCTTTTGACGGTCACCGTATAATCCTTACACATTGCCCGCAGCAGGGGATTGAAACCTAAGAAAGAATATCTGCCCTGCCGCACTCCATCCTCCACACTTTCTAACAGATAAAAATTTTTATCGATTCTCGCCAGCTTTCTCAACAATGTAATGGGGGTTATTACGTCGGCATATATCTCTGCTGCCACTGGTATTAAATTGTAATCTCCTTTTAATTCCTTGATTTCTTCATAACTTGGAAACATCTGAAAACCTCTCTTTCCTGATAGCATAAAAAAACTCCTGCCCCTACACATATATTGCATAGGGACAAGAGTTAAAAATTCGCTCCTGCGGTACCACCCTGATTGATGTTCAACATCCACTCACTCTACATACTAGCATATGTATCCACTTGGTAACGGGCTGGAATCCCGTCAGCACCTACTCTTTTCATTTCAATTTCAGGCTGCCCTCACAAGTCCATTCAACTGATTCTGCGTTGCCGCCACTGCTGCATTCCCACCATCTGCAGCTCTCTGAAAGCTTTTCCTCAGTCTACTTCTCTTGTTCATCGGTTTCTCAATTCAATCTCTATTTACGATAGTAAACCCATCGAGGGAATTTGTCAACTACTTTTTTGAAAATCTCTTATGTTCCATACTTTCACAATTAAATTATATTTTTCATGACATTGTAGTTCCTTCTCCTATGGTATCAAAAGGTTATCCTTTTTAGTTACTCTTTACTTTTTATGACTATGTTCTTCCATCATGGAAACTTAGGAAATGACATATTCTATCCAAACACCATCTTTCAAAATTTCATACCTTCCCCATTGGGGATTGTTTTTGTCCCTGCCTTTCACCCGAATTGGTTGTATGCAGTCATCCTGACAATTTGGAAGTGGATCATCTATAATATGCCAGCCTTCAGAATCTATCTCATTTCCCCAATCTTCTAATGCACTTTTTAAGTCAGGATACCAACTGTCATACGAACACATCACAGCATCTCTGGCACAATATAAATACACAAATGTATTTTTTTCGTCTCGTGAACCATAATCTTATAAACCATATTTTTTTTGTTTGTATCATATGGTTGTTTTAAATATGCCCATTGTCTCATTCCGTATCTTCTCCTAATAAATTGTTTTTTAAAACGATGAATGTTATATACAAATAAATATCTTTCTTTTCTTCTTTGTTGAATGCTGACATTATGACCACTCCAAATCAAACTTATCGTTTATAAACCTTCCATTGAGAATTTTTAGTTTTCCGCTCTGCCACATAACCACATGGCATTTGAGCCAAATCTGCGACTGAACTGTCTAACATAAAAACAGAATACAAGGAAACAATTCTTGCTTCATCCTCATTATGTTGCTCACCACACAAAAATTGCCACATTCCATCATCTTCATCATGTGAAACATACAATATAGGTTCCTTTTGTTCCAATATATGAGAACAGATAATTGTAGCTGTATTCGGAGCATCTTCAAATGGAAATTTCATAAGTATCCCACCTCCAAATCATATGTGATAATTTGTTATCTCCCTCTATGTTTTCCAATATAATTCCTCACTAAATACCAAAAATGCTCATAATCATTGTATAGTGCTGTCTGCATCTGCAATTTCG
This sequence comes from uncultured Lachnospiraceae bacterium, assembly GCA_947174015.1. GTDB lineage: Bacteria > Bacillota > Clostridia > Lachnospirales > Lachnospiraceae > RUG11237. Next base: position 3,528 of record CAMWHJ010000083.1, read on the forward strand.
CAATTTGTTCATCATAATTTTCACTATCAATGTCTAATTGCTTTGCTTGTGCAATAATACAAGCCTCTTCCACTGCACCACAATGTAATAACGCACTATGTATTTCTGTATATTTTTGAGATAAGTCCCCCTCTAATACACCTTCTAACCCTTCCATTTGTAATTCTGTATCATAATCTATAATACTGATTACATCTCGAATATATAGAGGATAGTTATCCAAAATATTTCTAACTTCCGGCTCATCATATATATCTGCCATAGCCTGCAAAATATCGTCATCACTTAGTTTATTTTCCTTGGCTAATACTTTATCTATAAAATTCATAATACGAAAGACCTCCCTAACTGTTGTTTTATGCCACCACTTTATATTCAATTTTATTTCCAGTCAATATCTCCGAATCCTACTATCTGTCCGTCTTTTTCTGCTACAACAGTATAGTGTGCTATAAACGACTGATTCTCCGGTAAATTATGAAGTTATCGAGCTCCATCCATATAAGCACCATATGCCTGTTCTTCAATATAGGACAATTCTAAACACTTATACTCTTCTAAGGAATCACACAATTTTCTGTCATAAGGCTGACACAGCTTAACTTTATCTTCATATATAATATAGTTTGAATTTATGCGGATTTCACCATCACAATCAATATATATAACATAGTGCTTATTACACCATCCTGGCTCTGTTGTGCAGTCTTCTTTTAAAATATTTTTTATTGGTAATTCTCTATAACCGTTCATATTTTTATCTCCTTGTTTCGCATCCTCTTCTTTTGATATTACAAACATAAAAGTTCCAATACCTGAAAACATGGTTCCGATTGATATGCTGATCACAAAATTGCTGCCATCAATAGCCAAAATATACCATATTATTGCCATAAGATAATATAGAAAGGAACATATTCTATATATTTTCTTTTTAACTTTCATACTTGTCTCTCGCTTTCGGAACCTAATTTAGATATTTATCAATCGTACATTGTTCTATCACTTTATCACCTATCAATGTGATTGCCTTTTGGGGACAATTACCAAAACATCTATAACAACAGGTACACTTATTTTGTGGTATGGGCTTGTTTTCAGTCATCTTTATATTTCCCATAGGACAAATATCGGAACACTTTCCACAAGAAATACACTTTTCATAATCGATTTTTAACTTATTTTTTAATTTATATGGCTTTCCATAAAACCATAACCTTTGTCCAAAAAGCCCTGCCAAATAATTCATAAACTTCAGCCCATCTTTGCTATACTTGTCATTTTTCATATTAACAACCGTTTGCTTGATTTTATGGTCTGCTTCATTTACTATCCTTTTATTTTTTTCAATGGGCTTCTTTAATGCCTTTACATCTCCTATACAATCCGGCATCTTCAAATGTAAACCACCTAAGACATTAGCTCCATATTTTCTAAATAACCTTGCTGAACAACCTGTTCCATCTCCACTAAACAAACCCATTGTTACCATGATAAAAATATTTTTATCTTTAAATAGCTCTGAATGATTAACAATAAACTCTCTAACTATCATAGGTATTTGGCTATAATATATAGGATATCCGAAGACAATATCCGAACTTACTTTCAACTTTTCTATACAAATTTCTTCTTCAATAGAATAAGATTCTATTTGGGGAACATTATTATAATATTCCAAAAATTTATTGACACAATATTTGGTATTTCCCGTACCGCTAAAATATATGCCTATCATATATTCCTCCCAATACTTTGTAATCTCATTGACAAACTATGTATTATATAAATAAATTTACCTAAGTAAATTTCATTTTAAAGTCCGGTACACAAAAATCCCACAGACTTTTCTTCCTTGTGTTTTTGCATCAGCGGATCAACACCCCATGCAGCCGCAACAGACAACACTGTCTCCTCATCCGGAAGCTTGGCATCATCCCAATCCTGATCCTCGGAACATAAAAGATGCTCCAAACCAAGTTCCTGTTCCTGTTGTGTGAAAGCCCCCTCACTACTCACTTCACCGCTTTCACCGATAAAATAATAGTGACGAATCAGCTTTCCCTTTTGAAACTTTGTCCAACTGTACACATCCACAATGCGATGTGACAAGAAATACTGCACTTCCTGAAATTTTTTGGCAATTTCCTCTATCTGTTCCAGACTTAAATCCAGCAAACCGATGACCAGCACATATCCATCCACTTCCGGAGATACAAAAACTTTATGGTCTGTATAATAGGCAACTTCCATACCGCTTTTCCAGTTCGCTGTTTCTGTGTCTTTCAGTTGTAAATCTTCTATAACACTTTGTGGCGTTTCACCTTTAATGGCAAGCCATCCTGTCTTAAATCCAAAAGGCTGTGGAACATCTGGTGCTGTACATATCTCCCAATGCTGGCTGTCTTGTGATGTCTTGTTGGTTTCCGTCTTTTTCTTTCCAAATAGCTTCTCTAAAAATCCCATTTTTCCTCTCCTATCAAAATTTCTGTTTTGTATATTTTCCAGTGGACTTTAATTGCAAAATGCCGCAATATAATTGAACATTTATGCAAAGCATTTAATAATTTAAAGCAAAGGCAGAATTCTATTTCTTCAAATAATACATCAAAACTTTTGTCTCTGTTTTCACAATATTCTATACGAAAAGGATCCTTGCTCTGTCAATACCTCCGTAATCATAGCGGTGGTTCCCAAAAGACATATCACCTCTGCTCCCGAGCTTTCTGCCCGCCTTCGTGCTTCTTTCAGATTGTTAATAAATTCACAAGCAATTCCCTCTGCTCTAACTTTCTCTGCCTGTTCCGGCGAAAAATGATAGTGGGGATTGTTAATTTTTGTCAGAAGTATCACATCTGCCAATTCACTCATTTCTCTGGCAGTTCCCAGATAATCCTTATCCATGGGTATTGCCAACACCACTGCCAGTTTCGGTGTCGGTACACTTTTGGGTATTGTCTGCTTCGTATACTCTCTTTGTAATTCCATTTTCCTGTTATCTGGATTTTTCTGATAGATACACTGCTTTAAAACCTCCTTTACCTGCACTGCCGCCTTGGGATGGATACAGGCATCCAGTATGGTAAGAGGGTTTTTTGATATGATTTCCATCCGCCCCGGATATTTGATTTTTGCGAGAGCTGCCCTGACCTTTTCTTCCTGCTGCTGCCCCAATACTTCCTCTGCCAGTGCCAGTGCCAATGCACAATTTTTTGCCTGAAAACTGCCCAGCAGGGGCAGGGAAAGCTTTTGGTATCTATGTCTTTGGGTTATCACCGTAAATTCCATTCCCTGTTCTGTATAGCAGACATCTTCGCACCAGAAATCCCTGCCATAATATTTCAATGACACCTTACATTCCGCTGCCCTTTTCTGCAATACTTCCAATACTTCCTGGGACTGTTCTGCCACATAAACCGCCTTCATGTGCGGGAGGATTAAATCCCCTTTATCCTCTGCAATGGTCTTCAAATCCTTACCCAATTCTCTGGTATGCTCTAAAAAAATGGGATTGATCACACCATAGGAACGGGACAAATTTCTGGTATCATCATAGCGTACCCCCTTGCCGCATTCCATTATCTTCACATCCACATTATTCTTCTGAAAAAACTTTAATGCCAATGCACACTGTATGCCAATGGGACTCACATAGCTTCCTTTGGAAGTATGAATATGCTCTATGTCTGTTCGGATTTCATTACAACAGGCAATCAATTCTTTTTCTGTGATATTTTTGTCATTTCTCTGAATCCGCTCATTGAATACAATAACATGAGGACTGGTAAATAATCCCACATCTTTCCCCCCTGCCTGCAAGAGTTTTGACAGCATCCTTGCAACAGAGCCCTTTCCCTTGCTGCCGGTAATAAGAATATTATTGCCAGTATCCAATTCCTGCAAAAGCTTTTTTGTATAATCCGGGTTTCTTTTCTGTCTGTCTGCTGTCTGATAGGAAAGGTATGGCTGTGCCTCCATATAAGATTGATAAATAAAATTCGTAGCTTCTTCCATTGTTATAAACATGGCTGTCTCCCATTTCATATGTACAATACCGCAACATTCTCTCAGCAATATATCATTCATATCCCATTTGATATACACATTAATCTAAAAACCTGAAAATCTTCTTTGGCAATGCTGCAAAATTTTCTGCTCCCTGTTTTGCCAGATAAGCTCTATCACGAAATCCCCATTCCACACATATCATCTTAATTCCGGCATTTTTTGCAGTTTCAATATCCACCTCAGAATCTCCCACATACATTACATTTTCCTTGTTAATTTGCAGCTTATCAAGAACTTCCAGAACACTATCAGGATATGGTTTTCTCCTAATTCCTTTCCGCTCTCCCACTACATATTCAAACATTCCCTGAAAATATGTTTCACATAACTCCTGCACTGCATAATCTGCCTTATTCGATACCACTGCCAGATGATATTTTTTATTTTGAAGTTCACTAAGCAGTTCTAAAATCCCACTATAAGGTCTTGTTTTATCTGCACAATGTTCTTTATAATGTTTTCCAAAATCCGCAAATACCTTATCTACTATGGCAGCTTTGCATCCTTCTGGCACTGCACGCTCTATTAATTTTTTAATGCCATTGCCCACAAAACTTCTAACTTCCTCTTCTGTCCTCCTTGGAAGCTGATTGACAGTCAGTGCATAATTCGTACTGTCTGCCAGGTCATCCAGAGTATTTAGGATTGTTCCATCCAAATCAAATATAATCAGTTCCGTTTTCATCTTAATTCAGCAGCCCTTTCACCTGTTTTTTTTATCTGTTTACTCAGTGTATCCAACTGAATCATAGCAAAAACTTTCGTATTATTTTAACACACTGACCGATTTCTTTCAAATATTTCCCCCAATATATCTCAATATCCATCTTTACAAGTTCTGAAATTTGTTCTGTTCTAAATCAAAGTGTGTATAAATCAAGCAACCATTTATTAGAACTTTCATAACTGTTCAGTAGGTCTGTGCATTTACTGCACAGACCGTAAGAAAAAGTGGATATAACAGGCAAAGAACCATTGCCGTAGGCAATTTTGCATGGTTCTTTGCTCGTAACTATGAAGGTACTGAATAGTTACGAACTTTCATAGTAAATTAGAAAATACTGTTGCACCTATTACAGTCAAGATACCTGCTACGGCTATTGACAAACTGCTTATTGCCCCTTCAATTTCTCCCATCTCCATTGCTTTGGCAGTTCCTATCGCATGGGATGAAGAACCAATTCCTACTCCTTTTGCAATAGGATTTGTTATTCGAAACAGTTTACATATAGGTTCTGCCAATAGATTTCCCAACACTCCTGTAATTACAATAACTGCAACCGTGATGGTAACATAACCACCAAGCTCCTCTGACACCCCCATCCCAATTGCTGTTGTAATAGATTTTGGCAGCAGTGTGACATACTCTTTATGAGTTAGTCCCATAAGAAGAGATAATGATAAAACTGTCAGTAAACTTGTCAATACTCCTGTTGTAATTCCAATAAGTACTGCTTTTAAATTCTTTTTTAAAAGTGCAAACTGTTCGTATAATGGAATTGCAAGACACACCGTAGCTGGTGTCAAAAACCAGCTCAGATATTTGGCTCCCTCATAATAAATATCATAATCCACTTTACCTGCTACAAGGACAAGGATTGTTACAACAACAGAAACCAGCAGTGGATTTAAAATTGCAAGAGAAAACTTTTTCTTCAAATACAATCCCAGCATATAAGCTAATAGACTAATAACAACTCCTGCATATATCGATGTCGAAAAAAAATCATTCAATTTTACTATCCTCCTCAGTACTATTACTGTGTTTTATAATAAACTGGGTTACCTTACCTCCAGCAGCCATCACCAGTATCGTGGAAACAATGGTAATGATACTAACTGGTATCAGCACAGGTTTTAGTACTCCCCAAGAAGACATCAGCCCTACACCTGCCGGTATAAACATAACAGGCATAATCTCAATCAAAAACATCCCTGTATCCTTTATATCCTCTAACTTTAATATACCTGTATACAATAAAACAAATAGCAAAACCATTCCATAAATACTGGCTGGAATGGGTAATGGCAAGAACATATTTAAAATCTCTCCAACACAAGAAATTGACAATATAATAAAAAATTGCTTTAAAACTTTCAAAAATAAGTCACCTCTTTCAAGTTTATCACCTATAACAGTGTATAAAAAATTTCGCAAAAACTGTTATTTCACATATACAATATTTATGTGTTATTGTATCCCAGCATAAACCATAATTATTCATGTTATCTATGCGTAATTCTGTATTACAACATGATACATGTACTTACACAATATTACACCAAATATATTACATAATGTTATCTTTTAACAGAACTTATTACCTAAAACTTTAAAAACGTTTTTTGTCTCACAGAACAAACTTTAACAAATATAACAATTCTAATCCTGCTCTAGTTCTTGGTAACTTACAAAAAAACAGTGTTCTTCATGAAAATCTGAAATCCACTGTTTTTTCTTTATAATCCAATCATTCTAAACTATATTGTAACTGTCTACCTCACTATGTAACTCTATTTCGCCATGCATAAGGTCAATGATAGCTTTTGTAATTGCCATTCCAAGACCAGTTCCTGTAATGTTTTGTACTCTTTCTGTGTTCTCTCTTGAAAAACTGTCAAAGATTTTTTTCTGAAATTCCTCTGTCATTCCAATTCCACTATCTTCAACTTATCTCATATTTATTTGCATATCATGGGATTATAAGTTTCTATTTTTTAATTTTATCGGAAACCTTCTTAAATACCTCAAGCATTTTCGGATTCAAGGTTCCACACTCTCCGTCCAGTATCATCTGCACAGCAGTATCATGGCTAAAAGCCTTCTTATAACATCTCTCTGATGTAAGTGCATCATATACATCAGCAACAGAAACTACCTGAGCCCAAATTGATATCTCATCACCACTCAACCCATCCGGATATCCCTTACCATCCCAACGCTCATGATGATGTCTGCAGATATCATAGCTATACTTATAAATGCCTTCGTCCATAATATCTGGTATCGTTTGAAGAATCTCGCATCCCTTTGTTGTATGCTGTTTCATAATTTCAAATTCTTCTTTCGTAAGTCTGCCTGGTTTATTCAGTATACTGTCTGGTATGGAAATTTTTCCGACATCATGGAGTGTAGAAGACCTGGCTATTTTATCAATCTCATCTTCTGGTAAATGATATTCCGGATATGTATCGCTTACTTCTTTCATCAAAATTTTTGTAAGACCTGAAATACGTTTTACATGTTCCCCCGACTCACCATCCCTAAACTCTATAACTGCGGCAAGTGTTTCTATCATCGACTGATTTACCCGGTCAAGGCGTTCCACTTGTTCTTTTACAATGCTTTCTAATTTATTTCTATGTGCATATAATTCTACAACATTATTAATTCTACATTTAAGAAAGTGAGGCATAAATGGTTTTCTAATTACATCAATCGCACCTAAATTATATCCTTCGATTAATTTTTCCTCACTATCTGCGGCAGTAATCAGAAATACCGGAATTCTGTTTATCTTCTTACTTCTGTTCATTTCTTTCAGCACCTGTAATCCGTCCATTACAGGCATAAGTAAATCAAGCAGCACTGCAGAAACTTCTATGTCACTGTCAATAATCTCCATTGCCTGCACCCCATTGCAAGCTTCTATTATTTTATACACATCCTTAAAAATCTCTGCCAAAATTACCCGGTTGATTTCAATGTCATCTACAATCAATATGGTTTTTTTCTTATTCATCTGAATTTCCATGGTAATAACTCCTCTATAAAAATTAAACTAAATATTATATGCGGTCGATGCTTTATTTATGATATTTTTTTATACACTCTATAATATCATTTTGAACCGGTACAATCTTCTCAAGAACAAGTTTAGCCTGTTCCGGTTGCTGTGCACGCAGCAAATTCACAATGTCTGTATATGCCTCATAAATTGGAGTAATAGACAAATTTCCCGCTGCTCCTTTAATTGCATGGGTTTTTTCTATTATATCATTATATTCATTACAGTCAAAACCAGTATCAACCGCCATGTCATTCATTAAATCCAAAAATTTCATTAGCATTTTCTCATAAAGAGAAGCATTACCTAAAAAACGTTCAATTGCCTCTTCTACATTTACACCCTTCGCCTTCAATTCTTCTAATAAATCCATGAACAATATCTCCCTTTATTTACTTAAAAAAATTGTAACTATTCAGTACCTTCATAGTTACAAGCAAAGAACCATGCAAAATTGCC
>CAMWHJ010000084.1 GCA_947174015.1 uncultured Lachnospiraceae bacterium
GAAATGTCGTTTTTCATATCTGTCATGTCATTCTTCATGCCAGTCATTTCTGAAATAATCAAATCAAGCTTTTCACCGTCTGTCATTGTATCACTCCTTTATAGTAAATAGTCAATGGATTTGTAAGTGACGTAAGTATATCACATTCCGAGTGTAAAGTCTATTCAATTCCAAAAGTTATATATTTTTTTCACTTTTTGCCAAAAGAACTGTTTCAAATTCTTGCAAAAATAGAAATATCCTACAAGACACTTACAATAGTATAAAACAAGTTCGCAACTTTTTTGTAATGATATTTGGAAAATAATACTATATACTAAACCCATAAGTTGAAAAAACGAAATTCAGTTATAGCTTAACATTAACTGGATTCTAAGGGTTGGATTCCTTTCCATCCCATTAATGTGACGGTTACATGAATTAAAATAAAATGTGTTTCACAGAAGAAACATGAAATCGAAAGCCGTCTTGAAAAAATAGAGACAGGAACAGCAATATCACTTGGAACAAACTTTTAATTTGTACCCCAGAAACCTGTCTCGGATTTTGGAGATGTAGCTCAGATGGTAGAGCACCAAAAAGCATGTCTTGTCAAAGACATAAACAGCAATCCTTCTTGGGTACTGGGTGTCACAGGTTCGAGTCCTGTCATCTCCATTAGAGATAGGAACAGCAATTATGATATCGTAGACTTCCAATCTATTGAACCAAAACTATCTCGTCTTATTGCCATAGGCACTTACAGCGATGAAACCAGAAGACTGAAAATCTTTCCTATGTGCCTAGAACTTAAAGATAATGACAAATGATGTAACTGTAAAGTTATGGAACAGTTAGCAGTTATAAATAAGAAAATCTGAAAATGCATGAAAAATAGTAACTGTTCAGTAGGTCTGTGAAATATTTTGGATTTATTCATTTGCAGTTACCAAATAATTCAAATGCTTAGGAGGAAATTACTATGAGTTTTATAGAAAATTTAAAGGAAATATTAAATGATGAAAAACAGTATACAGAGAATGGAGCTCTTGGATTTCGAACCACCGGCAAGGAACTTCTGGATGCAAATTTTGCAGTTTCATCTATGAGAAACTGGGATGAGCAGCAGATCATAGATAAATTTGTAAAGGTGTTTTATGAAAATAAACTTCTTGCAGTGAAATGGTTATTCTATGCTGCCGATGTTCGGGAAGGAATCGGCGAGAGAAGATTATTTCGAGTATGTTTGAAATATCTGGCAGAACAGCACAAAGAAATTGCAAAGTCTGTAATTCATCTTGTGGCGGAATATACGCGCTGGGATAATTTAATGTGTATCCTTGACTCAGAGCTGGCAGATGATGTGGTGGCAACAATCAGAAATCAACTGGATGAAGATATGAAGAATATGAAAGAAAATAAGCCGATATCTTTGCTTGGTAAGTGGATGCCCAGTGCAAATGCTTCTTCCAAAGAGACAAAAAGATTAGCACGCATACTTATTTCCAAGTTGGGAATTACAGAGAGGCAGTATCGTAAGCTGCTTTCGGCAATCCGTTCTTATCTAAAGGTGGTAGAAGTATCCATGAGTGCAAAGGAATGGTCTGCAATTAATTATGCAGCAGTTCCTTCGAAAGCAAATTTGATTTATAATAATGCATTTCTTAGAAATGATGAAGAACGCCGACGTGCCTATTTAGAAAGTTTAGAGAAAGGCGAAACTAAGATTAATGCCGGCATATTATTCCCTCATGATATTGTACATAAGTATTGTGAAAATAATGTTAGATATAGTGCAAAAGTTTCCACATCCGTAGATATTACGCTGGAAGAATTGTGGAAAGCGTTGCCTGATTACTGCCATGGAACCGGCAATACCATTTGTGTGGCGGATGGTTCTGGAAGTATGACATGTACCATCGGTAATACAAATGTGGATTGTCTTCAGGTTGCCAATGCCCTTGCCATTTACTTTTCAGAAAGAAGCAGCGGTCAATTTAAAGATAACTACATCACCTTCAGCAGTCATCCTCAACTTGTGGATTTTAGTAATGCAAAAAATCTTAGAGAGAAGATTGAAATTGCTTTAAGATATAATGAAGTTTCTGACACCAATATGGAAGCCACTTTTGATTTGATCTTAAATACTGCAATTAAAAACAAAATGTCACAAGAAGATTTACCTCAGAATATATTGGTTTTGTCTGATATGGAATTTAACAGTGCCGTATGCGGTCAGCCAGACAAGACTTTGTTTCAAAATATTGCTGCTAAGTATGCACGATATGGCTATAAGATGCCTAGAATGGTATTTTGGAATATTTGTTCAAGAACCGGCACAATTCCAGTGAAAGAAAATGAGCTAGGTGTTGCATTGGTAAGTGGTTTCAGTCCGGCAATCGTAAAGATGGTTCTCAGCAACAGTACAGATCCTTTGGAATGTTTGCTGGAACAGATCAACTCTGAAAGATATGCACCGGTGGAGGAAGCCATAAAAAAGGTGGTAGCATAGTAATTGTTTTGCATGAAGCAGAAAAGATAACCATAACTATGAAGGTACTGAATAGTTACAGATAACTATTGAAAATAAACATCAATCTATGGTACAATAACATACGGTTTTGTTTGAATCAAATAACTGATTAGAAAGCTGGTGGAAAATTGCTGTCTGCAATAACCCGGCTTTATAGTCAGTTATTTTTGCAACAGTGCAGGAACGGCAATGAGCATAGGTTTATATGCCGCTGCTGTATATAAAATGTGAACATATGGAGGAATACATAATGGGTAAGATTTTTAAATTCCAGCAGGATGTAGATACCGATCAGATTATAGCATCGCAGTATCTTTTATTTCCAACCATCGACGAGATGAAGGCTTATACCTTTGAGTCCCTTGACCCGGAATTTGCAGGCAAGGTGCAGCCGGGAGATTATGTGGTGGCATCGGAAAACTTTGGCTGTGGCTCATCCAGAGAGCAGGCACCAAGCGTATTAAAAGCATTAGGTGTGAAGGCAGTGATTGCCAAGTCCTTTGCCAGAATTTTCTACCGCAATTCCATTAATATCGGACTTCCGGTAATCGTCTGCAAGGATTTGCATGAAAATGTAAATCAAGGGGATGAGATGGAGCTTTCCATGCAGGAAGGCATTGTCCGTGTCAATGGCAAAGAATATGAATGTACCAAGCTGCCTGTATATATGCAGGGAATTTTAGATCAGGGCGGCTTGATTGCATCATTGAACAAGGAGGATTAGACCATGGGAATGACAATGGCAGAAAAAATCATTGCAGCAGCAGCGGGAGTGGAAGAGGTAAAGCCCGGTGATATTCATACAGTGGAATTAGACCGTTTGATGAGTAATGATGGAACCACACATCTTACCATTGATATGTACAATAAATTAAAGAATCCACACATTGCAGATGTAAATAAGTTAGTGTGGATTGTGGATCACAATGTTCCCTGTGACAGTGTAAAGACAGCAGCCTCGCACAAGAAGATGCGTGATTTCGCCAGGGAGCATGAAATCACTTTTTATGAGGGTGCTGGTGTGTGTCATCAGGTGATGATGGAAAACCATGTGACCTCTGGAGAGTTGATTTTTGGCGCAGACAGTCATACCTGTGCGTACGGTGCGGTAGGTGCCTTTGGAACAGGTGTGGGCTGTACGGATTATCTGTATGCAATGGTAACGGGAAAATCATGGCTTCTGGTGCCGGAAACACTTCGCTTTGAATTAAAGGGCAAGCTGCCAAAGGGGGTATATGCCAGAGATTTAATTCTTACCATTATCGGACAAATTGGTGCCAATGGTGCCAATTATATGGCGATGGAATTTGGCGGCGAGGGTTTAAAAACCTTAAATATCAGTGACCGCATTGCCATCTGTAACCTCTGTGTGGAGGCTGGTGCCAAGACAGCCTTGATGGAGGTGGATGAGATTACAAGGGCTTACTTGAAAGAGCATGGAAGAGAGCCAAAGCATGCTTTTCAAAGTGATGGGGATGCCAATTTTGCCAAGGTTTATGAGATTGATTTATCTGCCATAAAGCCCATTGTGGCAAAGCCCCATTTTGTTGACAGTGTGGTGGATGCCAAGGAGTGTGTGGGAACCCATATTGATGAGGCATTTCTTGGTTCCTGTAACAACGGACGTATCGAGGACTTGAGAGCCGGAGCAGAAGTTATCAAGGGCAAAAAGGTCCATCCGCTGGTGCGTTTTCTGGTGGTTCCTGCAAGTCAGACAGTGTATGAGCAGGCATTGGAAGAGGGCATTATTAAAACCTTTATGGAGGCTGGCGCTATTGTGATGAATCCGAATTGCAGCGTGTGCTGGGGCAGTTGTCAGGGAGTGATTGGCGAGAATGAAGTGCTTATCAGCACCGGAACCAGGAATTTTAAAGGTCGTGCAGGACACAAAGACTCTTTTGTGTATCTGGCATCTGCGGCAACTGTAACCGCATCTGCCATCAAAGGAGAGATTGCCACTGCAGATATGATATAGTGTTGAAAGAAATCTTGTAAGAAAGGAAAATATGCAAATCATACTTTCAACCATAGATTTGCGTACTTTTGCAGAAAATCTGTGAAAGTACAGGGTACATAACATGGAAAAATTCAGCGGAAAAGTATGGGTTCTGGGAGATGACATCGACACAGATATCATTATCCCCACAGAATACCTGGCATTAGAAACAGTAAAAGATATGGCACCATATGCCTTTTCCCCTCTTCGCCCGGAGCTGGCAGCACAGATAAAGCAGGGAGATATCATTGTGGCAGGAAAGAATTTTGGCTGTGGCTCCTCCAGAGAGCAGGCGCCGGAGATTATTAAGGCATTGGGAGTAAAATGTGTGATTGCCAAGTCCTTTGCCAGAATTTTCTTTCGAAATTCTATTAACAACGGACTCTTATTAATTGAAAACGAGAAGCTGCGTGATGTGGTAAGTGAGGGAGACGATATCGCCGTTACCCTAAACCAAGCCATTGAATATCATGGAGAAACCTATGAAATTGCATCCTTACCGAAAAATCTCATGGATATTATCAATGCCGGTGGTCTGGTAAAGGCAATGCGAAAATTAAACGGATTGGATTAGGAGGTACTTATGGGCGCAACCATCATTGAAAAGATTATTGGAAATAATACCAAAAAGGAAGTAAAGCCGGGAGATATTGTCACTGTCCATGTGGACAGAGTAATGATTCATGATATTTTTATCCCCTTTGTTGCCTCTAAATTTGAGGAGATGGGGTTTACAAAATTATATGATGCAGATAAGGTGGTTTTAATTTACGATCACTTAGTTCCGGCAAGTCAAGTGGATGACACCAGACATTTTCGTGTGGGAAATGAATTTGTGGAAAAATATGATATAAAAAATATTCATCGTTCCGATGGAATTTGCCATCAGCTTATGACGGAGGCAGGCTATGTGAAGCCGGGAAATATTGTGTTTGGAACGGACAGCCATACCACAACTTATGGCTGTGTTGGTGCGTTTTCTTCCGGTATCGGTTATACCGAAATGGCAAGTATTTTGGGGACTGGAACCATGTGGGTTCGTGTGCCGGAGACCATTAAAGTTAATATTAAGGGTAAACTGCCTGAAAATGTAATGGCAAAGGATATTATACTGAAATTAATCGGAGATTTAGGGGCAGACGGTGCTACTTACAAGGCACTGGAATTTGCCGGAGATACCATTGATGATATGTCTGTATCGTCCCGTATGTCGATGGCCAACATGGCAATCGAAGCAGGGGCTAAGTGTGCTTTGTTTACACCGGATGAAAAGACGGCTGAATATTGTGAAATAGAGCTGACAGACAGAGAGAGAGATTTGGTGGGGGATGCAGATGCCCAGTATTGCCGAGTGATTGAGTATCGGGCAGAGGATTTTGTACCGGTGATGGCATGTCCTTCCAATGTGGACAATGTAAAGCCGGTGTCAGAGCTGGTTGGAAAGGAAATTGACCAAGTGTTTATCGGGTCTTGTACCAATGGAAGACTGGAAGACTTGATGGCAGCTGCACAGGTGCTTCAGGGCAAGAAGGTGGCACCTTTTGTGAAACTGATTATCACACCTGCCAGCCGCAAGATTTATAATCAGGCAGTGGAGAACGGAACCATGGCAGTGCTTGCCGGGGCAGGAGCCATGGTTACACATCCAAGCTGTGGACTTTGCTGCGGCAGAGCCGGAGGCATTTTGACCGATGGGGAGACGGTGGTGGCAACCAATAACAGGAATTTTTTAGGAAGAATGGGTACTTCCAAGGTGGGAATTTATCTGGCATCGCCTAAAACAGCGGCTGCTTGTGCAGTGGCTGGAAAGATTGTAGAGCCAGAGTAAATAAAAAGGATTTTTTTAATTTAATATTATAGAAAAAGAGCTGTATTACTGGCATGGCCGGGAATGCAGCTCCTTTTTTGGGTAGCAGAAGCAAGCTGTCAAAGATATATTTGAGATTGGAATCACAAACCATTTGTATAAAAAATAGAAAAATACTATTGACAAATATTGGAGATAGGTGTATATAATATATTATTCCCATATAAATAGTATGAAATAAATACATAAATGATAACTGATTCACAAAGAAGTATTTATTCCTGTGAGCAATGAGCCAAGTGCCATGCTTGCAGGAGCATTTAGCGAATGCCACAGGGTATTTGACTTAGAATTTCTTACAATAGATTGCAATTACTTTGTGCCAACGACTATTTATATTTAGACGGTAAAATAACAGTAAAATTAAGAAATGCAAGGTATCAAATCACTCATTTTGAGTTGTGCCTATGCCATACGAAAGGAACGTAAATTATCATGAAAAAAAATGAACAACACCATCATAAACATGACAAAGAGACAGATTTTGCAAATCTTACCAAAGAACCGGAGCAGAAACCCCATAACCATAGGGCAATTATCGGATTTGACAGGAATGGAATTCCCAAGGTATTGGTTCCTGTCAGCGGACATACACACACTCATACAGACGCTGATGGAAATCCGTATCAACATAGTCATGAAGACGTATTCACAGAGGACTATATGAAAGCAGTAAACGCATATCGAAATACATTTCCTTCCAAGGAAGATGTATTGGATACGGTACCAGATCCAGCAGTAAAAGAAATGATGCTTCGTATGGCACAGTTGGGACAGGATACTGCCTTTGACCGTTTTGATGCACAAAAACCGCAGTGTAGTTTCGGTCTTTGTGGAACTTGCTGCCGTATCTGCAATATGGGTCCCTGTAAAATTACACCGAAATCGCCCAAAGGAGTTTGCGGTGCAGATGCGGATTTGATTGTGGCGAGAAATCTTCTTCGAAGTGCAGCGGCGGGAACAGCACAGCATGGTATGCATGCAAGAGAAGTGATTTTAATGTTAAAATGGGCAGCGGAAGGGAAGCTGGATATTCCAATTATAGGGGAATACAAAATATTAGAGATGGCAAAGGCATTCGGTATTAAGACAAAACACAGACAGGTTAAAAATATTGCCATAGATTTGGCAGATGTGTTATTGGAAGATTTGTCCAGAACAGAGCCGAAGGATTATGAAACCATCAAAGCATGTGCAACCCCAGAACGCAAGAAAGTCTGGGAAGATATGGATATTTTGCCCATCAGTGCATATCATGAAGTATTTGAGGCATATCACAAATCCGGCTGTGCCACAGATGGCGACTGGGAAAGCATTATGAAACAATTTCTGCGGTGCGGGCTGGCATTCACTTTTAGTGGTGTGGTTTCCACATCCATTGCCACGGATGCTTTGCTGGGGGTAGGAGATCGTGTTACCTCAAAGGTAAATATCGGTGCTTTAAAAAAAAGATATGTAAATATTGCAGTACATGGACATCTGCCGGTGTTGGTGCGTGAAATTGTAAAAATGGGTTACAGTGAGAAATATCAGAAACTGGCAAAAGAAAAGGGAGCCAAGGGAATTCAGTTCTATGGTATTTGCTGTTCCGGATTATCTGCAATGTATCGCTACGAAGGCGTAATTCCTTTGTCCAATGCGGTGAGTGCTGAGTTGGTGCTGGGAACAGGAGCATTGGATTTATGGGTGGCAGATGTGCAGGAGGTATATCCATCCATCATGGATGTGGCAAGGTGCTTTAAAACAACCGTTGTCACTACTCATGATTCCGCACGGCTTCCCGGGGCAGAACATATAGGATATGATCATCACCATTCCAATCTCGAAGATACCAAAAGGATTGCAGAACAGATAATCCGGCGTGCCATTGAAAGTTTTGAAGCAAGAAAGGGAATTCCGGTGTTTATACCTCAGTATGAGGTGGAGGCGGAAGTGGGATTTTCCTTAGAATACTTACATAAGCAATATGGCAGTTTAAAACCTATTGCAGATGCAATTCGTGAGGGAAAGATCCTTGGCATTGTAAATATGGTTGGCTGCAACAATCCGAAAATACCTTATGAGAAAGCAATTTTAGATGTCTGTGATGTTTTGCTGAAGAATAATGTATTGATTCTTACCAATGGCTGTGCCTCCTTCCCGCTTATGAAAATGGGATATTGTCAAACTTCTGAATTTGCCTATAGAAAATGCGGTCAGGAGATGAGGTCTTTCTTAGAAGCGGATCATATGCCGCCTGTGTGGCATGTGGGAGAATGTATTGACAATACCCGTTCTTCTGGTATTTTTGGAGGAATCGCCGCAGAATTCAAAAAGGCATTGTATGAAATGCCCTTTGCATTTTCTTCACCGGAGTGGTCCAATGAGAAAGGAATCGATGCATCCTTGGGCTTTCGGCTGAACGGAATCAGTTCCTATCACTGTGTGGAGGCACCGATTTTTGGCTCCCCAAAGGTGATTGAATTTTTAAAAGAAAGTACAAAGAAAACACTTCATTCGGCAATGGTGGTGGATGTGGATCCTGTTTCGCTGGGTGAGAAAATAGTTGCAGACATGAAAGAAAAACGAAACGCATTGGGAATTTAGAGATTTTAGAACAGGAGGGGATATTGTGAAAGTACATCAATACAAAACAGCAGGTTTGCTCCTGTTATGTCTATTGTCAGTTGTTGTGGCTGGCTGCGGACAAAAAGATGTAACAGAATACACGGAGGACGGAAGAGAGATTGTGACAATCGGATATCTTCCCATTACACATGCATTGCCGGTATTTCAGGAACAGAAGCTTTTGGAAGGACAGAAGGACAGCACCATTTCCATACGGTTACAGAAGTTCAGTTCTTGGACAGATTTGATGGATGCTTTGAATGCAGGGCAAATCGACGGTGCCTCTGTGCTGGCAGAACTGGCGATGGGAGCAGTTAGTCAGGGAATTGATTTAGAAGCAGTGGCATTGGGGCATAAGGATGGAAATGTGATTGTAGTCTCTGAAAAGATACAATCCGTTGCTGATTTGTCAGGTAAGACCTTTGCCATTCCCTCCAATCAGTCCACCCACAATATTTTACTTCAGGATATGCTTGCCACAGAGGAAATGACCTTTGGGGATCTTACAATCATACAATTACCCCCTTCGGAGATGCCTTCTTCTCTGGCAAGCGGTGCCATAGACGGATATTGTGTGGCAGAGCCTTTCGGTGCACAGGCAATCGTACAGGGATTTGGTCATGTGCTGTACGATTCCACCCAGTTGTGGGATGACTCCATTTGTTGTGTACTGGTTTTTAACGGAAAATATCTGGAAAATCACAGAGATACGGTGGATGCTTTTTTAGAAGCCTACCAACAGGCAGGAGAAACTTTAACGAAAGAAACGGCAAAAGAAACAGCAAAGGAATATTTGGGGCAGGATGCCCAGATATTGGAGCAGTCCCTTATGTGGATTTCTTATGCTCATCTTGCAATTACCAGAAAAGATTATCAGGTGCTTTATGAGAAGGTGAAAGAGTACAACATCAATGGAAATCCGCCAAGTTATGAAGATTTTGTGTATGAAAGCAGTATATTTTCGAAAGATAATATCTTAGAGTAATAAGACATGGTGATTGGATACCTCTTTTCTGGCAGAGCTGATAGAAGAGATACTTAATATTATCAAAGATAATGAAAGGACGAGAGGATAATGGGAAAGAAATGTTTGCAAAGTATAATATCTTTTGCAGTGATTCTTGGAATATGGCAGTTTGCCTGCATGACATTTTCTGTAAATGAAGCATTGGTGCCTTCGCCACTGAAAGTAGCACAGGCATTTGCAGAATTATTAACAGAGGGGCTGCCGGGAAGTATATCAAGAGTCACATTGACAGAACATATTGGAATTAGTCTGTATCGTTTTGCAGTGGGATATCTTACAGCAGTGGTAAGTGCGGTTCTGCTGGGATTACTATTTGGAAGCTTTCCAAAGGCTTTTGCTTTTGTAAATCCCATTGTACAGGTACTGCGTCCTATTGCACCAGTGGCATTTTTGCCATTTATCGTTTTGTGGTTTGGAATAGGAGATCTTCCGGCTATTGTAATTATTTTTATTGCGGGATTTTTTCAGATTTTTTTATCTACGGTTTCGGCAGCCCAGAATATAAATCCCATTTACATGAAAGTGGCAAAGAATTTTGGTGTCAGCAGAGGAAAAACAGTGTTTGGGATTGTGTTTCCAGCCACCTTTAGCCAGATTGCCCACAGCATACGCATAGCACTTGGAACCTCTTGGATTTTTCTGGTGTCAGGAGAAATGGTTGGAGCACAGTCGGGACTTGGATTTTTAATTATGGATACGAAAAATTGTATTCGTTTTGATTCCTTATTGGCAACCATGATTACCATTGGCATTCTGGGATTTCTGTTGGATATGCTTATGGGACTTTTAGAAAAGAAGGCAAAGGATGCTCTTGGATTGGGAATGTAGGAGGAACAGAAAATGTATATAGATATCAAAAACGTAAACGTTACCTTTGAAGAAAACAATACAACACAAACCGTGTTAGAGGATGTGTCTTTCGGTATAGAAAAAGGAGAATTTATCTGCTTTATCGGACCATCCGGCTGTGGGAAATCCACCTTGCTGAATATCGTTGCCGGTTTCTTAAAGCCAACTTCTGGACAGGTATCCATTGATGGAACGGCAGTGGAGCAGCCGTCCATTGATTATGTGATGATTTTTCAAAATTATGGACTGCTTCCGTGGCGTACCGTGCTGAAAAATGTAGAACTTGGATTGGAAACAAAAAAGATTCCCAAAAATCAGCGGAGAGAAATTGCAAAAAAATATCTGGATATGGTAGGATTGACAGAAGCCTTCAACAAACGTCCGATACAGTTATCCGGCGGCATGCAGCAGAGAGTTGCCATAGCCAGAGCTCTTGCGGTAGAACCGGAAGTTCTGTTTATGGATGAACCCTTTGGAGCACTGGATGCCATAACCAGAATGAAGCTTCAGGAGGATTTGCTTCAAATCTGCAGGCAGACCAATAAGACCACATTGTTTGTTACCCACGATATAGAAGAGGCTGTCTTTTTGGCAGATCAAATTGTTATATTAGATGCCAATCCAGGAAGAGTGAAAAGTGTAATGAAGATTCATATGCCAAAGCACCGGGACAGAACCTCGGATGATTTTATTTATGTGAGAGATAAGGTATATGATGTGTTTCACATGAAAAGTGAAGATAAGGTAGAGTATTATATTTAGATTCCCAGAGGGAATTTATTTGAAAAGGCTGTAATTGTTCAGTAGGTCTGTGCATTTACTGCACAGACCGTAAGAAAAAGTGGATATAA
>CAMWHJ010000085.1 GCA_947174015.1 uncultured Lachnospiraceae bacterium
ATTCCGCATAATCTCCCGGTTCTGTCATGGAATATTCATCAAACATATTTAAAGCAGAGTGGGTTCCGTACTTCTTGATGGGGAGGATTCCTGTCATGTATGCAAGGGCAACATATGTCTTATCTTTTAGCAAATCTCTTAAGAAATCAAGATACTTTGTTTGTTCCTCATTACTCACCTGCTTGTTTCGAAAGACACAATCCCATTCGTCAATGATAAAAATCAAGCTTTCTTTTTGGTTGTTGTACAACTTTTCCAGGGCTGCACTTAATATCTTTTCGCCTTCCGGAAACTTATCTTCATACTGATTTCTTAACTCGGTTAATATTTCTTTCTGGATGTATTGCAGCATTTCTTTCATTGTATTTACACGACTTAGTGCATTTTGCACATTTAAAAATATCACATTGTACTGATTCAGATTTTTTCTGTAACTTTCATCTTCTGCAATTTTATATTTATCAAATATTTCTGAAGAATCACACTCTCTTCCATAATATGCTGCCAGCATATTAGCAGCCATGGACTTGCCAAATCTTCTGGGGCGACTGATGCAGATAAATCTTTGCATGGTATTAATATACTCATTTGTATATTTGATTAATCCTGTTTTGTCAACATAAATTTTAGAATTAACTGCCTGTTGGAAACTGCCATTTCCCGGATTCAAATAAACTCCCATGTTACGCCTCCTTCCATTTGAATATATAGTACCACAGTTTTTGTGTTTCAACTATAAGATATTTCAGATTTTTTGCAGTTTTTGTTTGTTTTATTCTTCCGCTTTCTTTCTTCCCATCCCCTCTAAATGAAACAGGACGTTCCTTGCGGAACGCCCTGTTTTCTTCATATCAAATATTATTTTGCAGCTATCTCAGCCTTTAAACTCTCTGTCAAAGCCGGAACAATCTTATTCAAATCTCCGACTAACCCATAATCAGCAACATCAAAGATTGGAGCATCTTCATCTTTGTTGATTGCAACAATGATATCCGATTCTTCCATACCTGCCACATGCTGAATGGCACCGGAAATACCGATTGCAAAGTAAAGGTTTGGACGAACAGTTTTACCTGTCTGACCTACCTGACGGTCAACCGGCAACCAGCCTGCATCTGTTACCGCACGAGAGCAGGATACGGTACCGCCTAATACTTCTGCTAAATCCTCTAACAGTTTGAAGTTTTCCTTGCTTCCAACACCACGTCCGCCGGAAACTAAAACTTTCGCTTCCATAATATCTACAGAATCTGTTACAGCTTTCACCACATCCATGATTTCCACATATTTGTTATCTGGTGTAAATCCTGGATTAAACTCTTCTACCACAGCCTTAGCACCCTTCACTGGGTGGATCTTCTGCATAACACCGGCACGAACCGTAGCCATCTGAGGACGGTTGTCCGGACATGCGATGGTAGCGATTGTGTTACCGCCAAATGCAGGACGAGTCATCAATAACTGGTTGTGCTTCTGCTCCTGTCCCGGAATTGCATTGATTGGGAAATCACCGATTTCCAGTACAGTACAGTCAGCGGTAAGACCTGTCTTAACTCTTGCAGATACACGAGGACCAAGGTCACGACCGATTGCTGTGGCACCAACCAATACGATTTCCGGTTTGTACTTGTTGATAACTTCTGATAACGCATGAGTATATGGCTCTGTTCTGTAATCCTTTAATTCCGGATCATCCACAACAATAACCTTGTCAGCACCGTACTCAGCCAATTCATCCACAAGTCCCTTTATGTCAGAGCCAACCAGAACTGCCGTTACGTCTGTATTTAAGTCTTTTGCTAAATCTTTTGCCTTACCAAGTAATTCTAAAGCGACACCGCTAATTTTATTATCTACCTGCTGTGCAAAGACAAAAACTCCTTTATATTCTTCTAAATTCATCTTATTCACCACTTTTCCTTATAATAATTAAATTACGTGCTTCTCTTTAAATTTACCCACAAGGTATTCTACTGCTTCTGTTGGGTCAAGAGTTACCTTCTCGCCGGCACCTTTTCTAACCTTATCTGATGCCTTTGCAATCTTAGTAGGAGAACCCTTTAAACCAAGATCCGAATCATCCACATCTACAAGATTTGCTCTGCCCCATACCGTAATTTCTGCATCATAGGCATCGAAAATACCGCCTGGTGTCATGTAGCGAGGCTCATTTAATTCTGCAAGAGCTGTAATTAAGCAAGGCATTTGTGCTTTTAACACATGATGTCTGTCTTCAAACTGACGTTCTACAATCACAGAATCTCCCTCTACCTTGATAGCCTGAGCATAGGAGATAACAGGAATATTTAAGTGCTCGGAAATCTGTGGTCCCACCTGTGCAGTATCACCGTCGATTGCCTGACGTCCTGTGATGATTAAGTCATATTCTAAGTTTCTGATGGCACCGGCAAGTGTAGTGGAGGTTGCCCAAGTATCTGCACCGCCTAATACACGATCTGTTACAAGGATACCCTTGTCAGCACCCATGGCAATGGCTTCACGAAGAACCTCTTCTGCCTTGGGAAGACCCATGGTTACCACGGTAACTTCTGCACCATATTCATCCTTTAATCTAAGTGCTGCTTCCAAACCGGCCTTATCATCCGGGTTCATAATTGTAAGCATTGCACCTCTATCTAATGTACCATCCGGGTTAAACTTAACGCCACCCTTTGTATCAGGTACCTGTTTTACACATACTACGATTTTCACAATAAGTACCTCCTTATTTCAAAATATTAGCAGAAATAACCATACGCTGAACTTCAGAAGTTCCCTCGTAGATTTCAGTGATCTTAGCATCACGCATCATACGTTCAACGTCGTATTCTCTAATGTAACCATATCCACCATGTAACTGAACAGCCTTTGTTGTAACTTCCATTGCAACTTCCGCAGCACACAATTTTGCCATAGCTGCCTCTACACTGTAAGACTTCTGAGTAGCCTTAGCCATAGCTGCTCTGTAAACCATCATACGGGCAGCTTCCACCTTGGTAGCCATATCTGCTAACTGGAACTGTGTATTCTGGAACTGGGCAATGCTTCTTCCGAACTGCTTTCTTTCCTTTACATATGCAATGGTGGTATCTAACGCACCTGCTGCCAAGCCAAGAGCCTGAGCTGCGATACCGATACGTCCGCCATCCAGTGTGTGCATGGCGATGTTGAAGCCCTTACCCTTCTGTCCTAATAAGTTTTCCTTCGGAATTCTACAATCTGTGAAAATTAATTCATAAGTGGCAGAACCGCGGATACCCATCTTCTTTTCCTTTGTTCCGAAGGTAAATCCCGGAGTTCCCTTCTCTACGATAAATGCAGAAATTTCTTTCATGGTCTTGCCGCGCTTTTCAATCTTGCCTGTAACAGCGATGACAATGTAAACATCCGCATACTTACCGTTTGTGATAAAGCACTTGGAACCATTTAATATCCATTCGTTGGTTGCTTCATCGAAAACAGCCTTTGTCTGCTGTCCCTGTGCATCGGTACCGGCACCTGGCTCTGTCAAACCAAAAGCACCTAACTTCTCGCCCTTGGCAAGGGGAACTAAGAATTTCTGTTTCTGTTCTTCCGTACCATAGGTCTGAATAGGATCACAGCAGAGAGATGTATGTGCAGATACAATAACACCTGTTGTACCACAAACTTTTGATAATTCTTCTACACACATAGCATAGGTTAATGGGTCACAGCCCTGTCCGCCGTATTCCTTTGGAATGGGAATACCAAGGAAACCAGCCTTTGCCATTTTTCTTACAGTTTCTTCTGGGAACTGTTCTGTTTCGTCAACTTCCTGTGCAAGAGGCTTTACTTCGTTTTCGGCAAATTCTTTGAAAAGACTTCTTGCCATTTCGTGTTTCTTACTTAATGCGAAATCCATCTTATTTCATTCCTCCATTGATTTTTTATGTAATTTATTGGGAATGTACCAGAGACAGGCTCTGGCACTTATACTTACGGTTTTTATTTCGAATAATCGTAGAATCCGATTCCTGTCTTCTTACCAAGCTTTCCGGCACGAACCATCTTCTTAAGAAGAGGAGCCGGACGATACTTGGGATCTCCTGTTTCTGCCTGTAATACTTCCATAATTGCAAGTACAATATCAAGACCTACTAAGTCGCCTAAAGCTAAAGGTCCCATTGGATGAGAAGCACCCAATTTCATGGCTGTATCGATATCTTCTACGGAAGCAATTCCTTCTGCATAAATACCGATGGCTTCGTTGATCATTGGAATCAGGATTTTATTTACAACAAATCCCGGAGCTTCCTTCACTTCCACAGGTGTCTTACCTATCTCAGTGGAAATTGTCTTAATCTTTTCTACTAATTCAGCAGGTGTATTCTCACCAGCGATAACTTCTACTAACTTCATTCTGTCAGCAGGGTTAAAGAAATGCATACCGATTAACGGTCTGTCTAAGCCTTGTCCCATTTCTGTAATGGAAAGAGAAGATGTGTTAGAAGCAAAGATACAATCTTTCTTACAGATTTTCATTAATTCTGCAAAGGTATCTTTCTTAATAGACATTTTTTCCGGACAAACTTCAATCACCAAATCACAGTCTGTACAGATATCCTTTAAGCCTGTTGCAATTTTTCCTGCAATCTCATCTGCCTTTTCCTGTGTAAGCTTTTCTTTTCCAACTAAGAAGTTTAAGTTCTTTAAAATCTTAGCCTTTCCACCCTCAGCAAACTCTGTCTTAATGTCGCAAAGACATACTTCATAACCATCTGTCATAGCAAATGCCTGTGCAATACCTGCACCCATTGTTCCGGCACCAATTACTCCTACTTTCATCTTGAATCCTCCTATATTTTATATTATATATTCTAATCCAGACTGCTCAATGAAAATATTCCCGTTTTCCATTGTTGGTTCTTGCTTCCATGGCAGCAGCCCTCATTATTACTACATATTTTTGAACGGTACTACCTTTAACTTCTTTTCCTTATCTTTCTCCAGGAAGTTGCCCATGCCCGCTTTCTGGTCTTCTGTCTCAAAGCAGCTTCCAAAAAGCTTTTCCTCGATGACAATGGCATCATCCATGGCGGCATCCAAGCCTTCATTGATGGCTTTCTTACATGCTCTTACCGCAATGGGGGCATTGGCTGCAATGGTGGAAGCAAGCTTCTTGGCAGCCGGCATTAACTCCCCGATGGGATATACATTGTTTACCAAACCGATTCGATAAGCTTCCTCAGCCTTGATGTTTCTGGCTCCGTAAATCATTTCCTTTGCCTTACCTACACCAACGATTCTTGCAAGTCTCTGGGTTCCGCCAAAGCCCGGTGTAATTCCAAGACCTACCTCTGGCTGACCGAAAACTGCATTTTCAGAACAGATACGAATATCACAGCTCATGGAAATTTCGCAGCCGCCGCCTAAAGCAAATCCATTGATGGCAGCAATGACAGGAATTGGGAAAGTTTCCAATTTACGGAATACATCATTTCCCTTTTTGCCGAAAGCTTCGCCCTCTGCCTTTGTCAATGTGCTCATTTCCCCAATATCTGCTCCAGCCACAAAAGATTTCTCTCCTGCACCTGTTAAAATAAGGCATCTGACTGTGTCTAAATCCACACTGTCCAATGTCTCGTTCAATTCATCCAATACCTGACTGTTCAGTGCATTTAAAGCTTTTTCCCTAGTAATGGTGATAACACCCACATTACCTTCTGCTTCATATGAAATAAATTCCATTGTATGTTCTCCTTAATTATTTAAATTCAAAATAATTCTTCAGAGCCAAGTCTTCAAAAGACTGGCTCTGACCAATCACAATCTGAGATTAATCACGCTCTACGATTGTAGAACATCCCATTCCACCGCCGATACATAAAGTAGCAAGACCCTTCTTGGCATCCTTTGCTTCCATCTCATGAAGCAGTGTAACTAAGATACGGCATCCGGAAGCACCTACCGGGTGTCCCAGTGCAATGGCACCACCATTTGGATTCAGCTGCTTGTCCACATCAATTCCCAAATCTCTTCCTACCGCAATAGACTGTGCTGCAAAAGCCTCGTTTGCTTCGATAATATCGAAATCTCCGATCTGCATTCCTGTTTTTTCCAACACTTTCTTTGTAGAGTAAACAGGTCCGATACCCATAACCTCTGGTCTGCATCCTGCCAATGCACCTGCTACCCAGGTAGCCATAGGCTTAACACCTAATTCTTTTGCCTTCTCTTCGCTCATTACAATGATTGCTGCCGCACCATCATTGATACCGGAAGCATTACCTGCGGTAACAAATCCGTTTGGATTGATTGGGCGAAGTTTTGCAAGTCCTTCCATACTGGAACCAGCTCTGGGTCCTTCGTCTACCTTAAATTCTACGGTTTCTTTTTTCTTCTTTACGGATACAGGTACGATCTCTTTGTCAAAGGCACCACTCTTCTGAGCTGCTTCTGCCTTCTGCTGGCTCTTTAATGCAAACTCATCCAATTCTTCTCTTGTGATTCCCCACTCTTCACAAATATTGTCTGCTGTCTTGATCATGTGGTAGTCGTTAAAAGCATCCCATAATGCATCATTTACCATGGTATCTTTCATGGTTGCATTGCCCATTCTATATCCGAAACGAGCTTTATCTAAAGCATATGGAGCCATGGACATATTTTCCATACCACCTGCTACAACCACATCAGCTTCTCCAGCCATAATCATCTGTGCTGCCATATTCACACAGTTCAAACCGGAACCACATACAACGTTGATAGTAACTGCTGGTACTTCAATTGGTAAACCAGCCTTAATAGTTGCCTGACGTGCCACATTCTGTCCCAGACCTGCCTGAATTACACATCCCATGTAAACCTGATCCACTGCTTCCGGAGCTACGCCTGCTCTGTTCAAAGCTTCTTTGATAACAATTGCTCCTAAGTCTGCTGCCGGTGTTGTGCTCAAAGAGCCACCCATTGTACCGATTGCTGTACGACATGCGCCTGCTAAAACTACTTTCTTTGCCATTAATGTTTCCTCCATATTTTATTTAAAATACTTTTGTTTGCTGCTTTGGTACACTTATGCACCAACTATTGTTAATTTTATCACAATCTTTTTTCCATTGCAATAAAAATGTGCGGTTTTTAGTAGAAAATATGATTGCCGATAATGGTTCCCGGCTCGTTTCCGCGAACCCGATGGAAAAATAATGTGGTGGGGGGAACTGCCTGTTCACCATTCAATACATTCTGGGCTGCCTGTGTACAGGCAGCGTTGGCTCCTCTGGACAATACCAGCACAAAACGTCCGGAAGTCACCGGTGTAAACTGGGAACGCTGATACAGCACATCCACCATATTGTTTGGAAAACGGCTGCTGGCGATACGGTTCATCACCACATTTCCCACGGCAATTTTTCCCGTATAGCTTTCACCACCTGCCTCACACTCAATAATGGCAGCTAACAACTGCAGCTCGGAAGCACCCGCAACTGTGGCGGGGGCAGATGCCACCACCGCTGTGCTGGTACCGTTGGCATAGGCTTCTTCCTCCGCTTTCCGCCGTTTCATACCCTCCAGGGTTTCTTCCTGCCTGCGGAGCTTCTCCTCATATTCCAAGGCTTTTGCCTCTGCCACTTCAATCTGACTTTCATACTCTGCAATGTTTCCCTTATTTAATTCCAGCTGTCGTGCCATTAACTCCTGCTGTCTCTGGGATTCCTGTCTGGTATTTTCTAATTCCTGCTGCCGGGTACTTAAAAGAATCCTTTGCTGATCCACATCCTGTCGTACATCTGAATACTTATTCAGCATATCCCGATCATATTTTGTAATTTGTGATACATATTCCACCTTGCTGAGCAGTTCTGCCATATCCTTGGATTCCAGCATTATCTCAATAAAATTGCTGTCTCCGCGCTCATACATATATTGAATTCTCTTTTTCATGGAATAGTATTGTTTCTTCTCTTCCCGTTCCGCCTTTTCCAAGGATTTTTCCGTTTCCTCTATCTGCTGTTCCTTTTCCAGTATTTCATCATTCAATATTGCCAGTTCTGCAATAATCTCTTCTATGGAAGTTTCGAAGGAATCCTTTTCCACTTCCAAAACCTCTTTTACCCCCTCCAGATAATCCAAATCGGTATTGGCATCCTCCAGCTCCTCCTTGGTGGAGTTAATTTCTTCCTGCTTTTCCTCTATCTGGGACTGGGTATCCGTAGAGCTTGCATAAACCTGAAAGGTGGTTCCAAGAATAGAAACTCCCAACAATACAGCCACAAGTTTTTTCTGCATTTTCTATCAAGCCTCTCCATTTTTCTCTTGTAACTGCTTGATATCCTCACAGTTACAGGCAAAACTCAGAATTGTGCACGAAGTGCACCGTTCTGTATTAAATAGTTCCGGAACTGTTCCGTACCGCTACAGTTACGATGCAAAATCCATTTAAAATCGCCTTCGCAATGGGATTTTTGCACTCTTAAATCATTTTCTCACGGTCTGTGCCGTAAATGCACAAACCTGCTGAATAGTTACATAGTTACTTTTATATCGTTACGCTTTCTTTTCATTGCTCAATGGACGGAAAATGGTCTTTCGTCCGATAAAACCCACAATTCTTGTAAATATAATACCACAGAATGCACCGACGCTGTCAATCATAACATCTTTTCTTGATGGACTTCTGCCGCTTACAAAGGACTGGTGGTATTCGTCCGTACAGGCAAATCCCACACAGACCACCCCTGCCAACAACATGAGAGGCAGCCCCCGCATGCCGTATACATAGAGCGGCAGTGCCACTGTGGCGGCCAACAATACATACTCACTAAAATGTGCCAGCTTTCGCACTGGATATTCTATTCTCTGGGCATAACGATACCGCTGATCCGTGGAAAGCCCCAACTCCAGCCGTTCATCTGCCGCTGTCACAATTTTTAGACAGATGCCGCTGCTGGTGGCTGTGGATTGTACACCGTTTGCCGAAGAAAACTGAAAAATCATGTACATCACCAAAAGTGCCGGCACAAAGGACATGGGCTTCAGCACCCCACGCAGCATCACCTTGAAAAATTTGCAGACATATCTCACTTTCTCTGCTCCCTTCCCATATTTGCTTTCTATTTTATAACAGTTCCGTAAATGCAAAGTCCTGAGCTGAACTGTTGCTTACTTTTCTACGTTTATCTTTTGGTGCTTCTACATGGATTTTCGCTCTGCAATCTCTGCCATTTTCGCATCATTTAAGCGGGTATCTCCATGAACTCTGCTGTAAGACAGATATCCATTCATACGGTCAATTTTTGTCAGATTTTTTGAACCGCATCTGGGACAAACATCCATTTCCAATTCCTGATAGCCGCAGTCATCACAATAGGCAAGAGATAAATTCACCCCTTCATAGTATCCCAGTTCCATGGCCCGGCGAATCAAACTGCGGATTGCTTCCGTATTATAAGAAATGGGATAACGCACATACTGAATCTTTCCTCCATTGCACAATTCCCAAAATCTTCCCTCCAAATCCTGTTTTTGAATGGGCGTTAAATCCTCGGTTACATGACAGTGAAAACTGTTGCTCACATAGGGACGGTCAGAGACATTCTCAATGATACCGAATTTCTTTCGAAACTGCTCCACCTGCAAACCACAGAGACTCTCTGCCGGGGTGCCGTAAATAGCATAGAGATTTCCGTCTTCCTCTTTATACTTTTCCACTTTATGGTTAATATATTCCAATACTTCTAATGCAAAGGCACCATCCTCGGCAATGGACTTTCCGTTATACAACTGCTGCAGTTCATTTAATGCAGTAATGCCAAAGGAGGCAGTCATGGGCTTTAACAGCTTCTTAATCTTTTCTCCCGGCTGCAAATATCCCCCAAAAAAGCCCCCTTCGCAGTAACCCAAGGGGTTGGTGGATGCCTTCATCTCTCCCAGATAATCGTAAGTACGAATATGAAGCCGACGAATCATCTCCAAATAGTAATCCAACACCTCATAAAAATCTCTGCTCTCAGAACGGGCTTTTGCCAGAATCATGGGTAAGTGCAGACTAACCGCACCAATATTAAATCTTCCGGTAAATACCGGCTTGTCTTCCTCATCTGCCGGGTGCATACCACCCCTTTCGTACCAAGGGCTTAAAAAGGCACGACAGCCCATGGGGCTGATGACCTTTTTGTATTTCTTATACATTCTGGCAATGTAGCCTTCACCGCTGAGGGAAAGCCAGTCGGGATACATGGTTTTGGCAGAACACTCCACCCCTGCCTCAAACACATCCTCGGAAACACCGCCTTTTCCATGAATATTTTCATCGTATAAAAATACAATCTTGGGAAACAGCACCGGTTTCTTATTGCCTGGTTTTCCCTGTCCCTCCTTGTGGACATTTAACAGGGAAATGGAGGCCAGCTTCTCAAATCTGTCGGTTCCCAGACCAATCGTAACCGTCACAAAAGGATAATCTCCCCGGGAGGATCCTACGGTATTCAGCTTGTACTCGATTCCCTGCCAGCCCTGCTCGAAATCTCTCTTCACTTTGGCATAGGCATACTGTTCTGCCTTCTCCTGATACCCCTGCCAGCCTTCCTCACCGTACTCTAAAAATTCCTTCTTGTACTTTTCATAACTCTTCTGGGCATAGGGACCTAAAATTTTATCTGCCTCCGGTACTGTAAAACCGCCATATTGCTGGGCTGCGGTACTGAGAATAATGTCTCCCATCACATCAAAGGCAGTATCCAGAGATTTGGGCTCATTGTACCAGACATTGCCCATTTCAAAACCGCCCTTTAGCACCGATGCCACATCAAAAAGACAGCAGTTCATGGTATCCAGTCTGGCAGACTGGTCATGGATATAAATATAGCCGTCTTTGCAGGCCTGTAATTCATTTCGGTTCATAAAAAATTTTCGATACAATTCCTTATTCAATTCATTGAAAATCAAGCTTCTTTTGGTGGCAACCAATGCACTGTCCGTATTGGCATTGCTCTTGTCTCCAATATAACGGATGGACTGGCTTTTGGTATACACATCATCCATCATGTGGATAAAATCATGTTTATAGTTCCGATAATCACGATAACTTTTCGCCACACTGGGGTTCACCTTCTCTAAGGCACCTTCCACAATATTGTGCATATCTGAGATGCTAATCTCCTCTTTCCCCAGCTTTTTGGCTTTTTCCAAAGCAAAATCACAGATAAATTTCACCTCATCATCGGTAAATTCATACATGATTCGAGAAGCCGACTTATTCACTGCCCGAATGATTTTCTGTACATCAAATTCTTCTTTCGTGCCATCTTTCTTCACAACAAACATGTTTCACCCTGCTCCTTCTCTATATCTTGTATTTATTCATTTTTATTATTCTATATATTGTATAAAACATTTATATAACAGTATACCTTATTCTATCCATATATACAATACACTTTTCGAAAGTTCTCCCTTTTATACAAAACGCCTTGGGAGTATTGCACCCATGAAATTTGCTTCGCAATGGGTGCAAACAGGCAGGCATATACTCTCACATATATACCTGCCCGTTTCATATAACATGTAACTATTCGTAACTATTCAGTACCTTCATCGTTACGAGCAAAGAACCATGCAAAATTGCCTGCGGCAATGGTTCTTTGCCTGTTA
>CAMWHJ010000086.1 GCA_947174015.1 uncultured Lachnospiraceae bacterium
CAGCAATCAAGTCCACAAATTGATAGCATGAATTTACCTCCTCAAATTCCGATTTGTCACTCCAATATATTCAGTATATCAAACGCAAGAACGCAGTGCAACCTTTTAAGTGTATTCTGCGTGTGGATTTATTATCTAAGGTATTTTATAGAAAATTTATAAAATTATTAGCACTCGTTTATATTGAGTGCTGATTCCCCCTTGACTTTTTTCCAAGTAGGTATTAAACTTTATTCTTGACAAGGGTTTTAGCAATACAAAGAAAACAACAAATACAAAGAAATAAAAATGAATGGAGTGATTTACATGGCTGCAAAACATGGTAGTCTATCAATTAACAGTGACAATATTTTTCCGATTATTAAGAAATGGTTATATTCGGATCACGATATATTCTATCGGGAATTGATTTCAAATGCCTGTGATGCCATTACAAAATTAAAAAAATTAGACATTGTGGGTGAATACAGCTTACCAGAGGACTTTGAAGCAAAGGTTCAGGTGCTTTTGAATCCCGAGGAAAAAACCATCAAAATTATTGATAATGGTTTGGGACTTACCGAGGAAGAGGTCGAAGAATACATCAATCAGATCGCTTTTTCCGGTGCCACAGATTTTCTGGAAAAATATAAGGATAAGGCAAACGAAGACCAGATTATCGGACACTTTGGTCTGGGCTTTTACTCTGCATTTATGGTGGCAGATGAGGTACACATTGATTCCCTGTCCTACAAAGAGGGTGCCACACCAGTGCATTGGGAATGTGACGGCGGTACAGAATTTGACATGAAAGAGGGGAGCAGGACGAAAGTAGGTACAGAGATTACCTTATTCTTGAACGAAGACTGCTTAGAGTTTGCCAATGAGTATCGTGCCAAAGAAGTGATTGAAAAGTACTGTTCCTTTATGCCAACTGCCATCTATGTATCCAAGGAAAATGCAGAACCGGAATATGAAACTATTCTGCCAGAGGAAAAGACAGATAAGGATACCGTAGTGGAAACCATTATTGAGGAGGCAAAGACCGAGGAGAGAGAAAACGAGAATGGCGAAAAGGAAATCGTAGAGATTTCTCCAAAGCAGGAAAAGTTAAAAATCCTGAAAAGACCGGTTTCCATCAATGATACCAATCCACTGTGGAATAAGCATCCAAATGAATGCAGCGAAGAGGAATATAAAGAATTTTACCGGAAAGTATTTCGGGATTTCAAGGAGCCGTTATTTTGGATCCACTTAAATATGGATTATCCATTTAATTTAAAGGGCATTTTATACTTCCCTAAGATCAACACAGAGTATGAATCCATTGAGGGAACCATTAAGCTCTACAACAATCAGGTGTTTATTGCAGATAATATCAAAGAGGTAATTCCAGAATTCTTAATGCTGTTAAAGGGTGTCATTGACTGTCCGGATCTGCCTCTGAATGTATCCAGAAGTGCATTGCAGAACGATGGTTTTGTGAAGAAAATTTCAGATTATATCACCAAGAAGGTGGCTGATAAGCTGGCAGGTATGTGCAAGACGGAAAAGGAAACTTACGAAAAATATTGGGACGACATTTCCCCGTTTATCAAATTTGGATGCTTAAAGGATGATAAATTCTGTGAAAAGATGAACGATTACATTCTCTTTAAGAATTTAGACGACAAGTATTTAACCATGGGAGAATTGATCAAGCCAAATGAAGATGCAGAGGCGGAAGAAAACTCTGATACACAGGCAGAAGTGGTGGATGAAAATGGAGAAGAGGCTGCGAAGGAAGAACAGAAAATTTATTATGTATCTGATCGCCAGCAGCAGAGCCAGTATATTAACATGTTCAAGGAAGCAGGCATGGATGCAGTTATCTTAGAACACAATATTGACCAGCCATTTGTACAACAGTTAGAGGGAAAGAATGAAAATGTACGATTCTTGCGGATTGATGCTGATTTGACAGAGAACTTGAAAGAAGAAACAAAAGAAGAGGAATTAAAGGATATTACCGAAAACTTAACAGACACCTTTAAGAAAGCCTTGAATAATGATAAGCTGGAGGTAAAGGTGGAAAAATTAAAGAATGCATCTATCTCATCCATGCTTACCATGTCAGAAGACAGCCGCCGTATGCAGGATATGATGAAAATGTACAGTATGCAGGGCATGGATATGTCCATGTTTGGCGGTGCAGGGGAAACCTTGGTGCTGAATGCCAACAATGACTTGGTAAAATACATTGTAGAAAACAAGGAGTCTCAGCATGTGCCTATGATGTGTGAGCAGCTGTATGATTTAGCTGTGATTGCCAACAAGCCATTGGCACCGGAAAAAATGACAAAATTTATTGCACGCAGCAATGAGATTATGATGCTGCTGGCAAAGTAAAAAGTTTGTAACTATTCAGCAGGACTGTGCATTTACGGCACAGTCCGTAAAAAAGTGGATATAAGTGCTTTTCAAAATTGAATTTTATATAGTAGAGAGAACCATTTTGCATTCAGGCAAAGTGGTTCTTTTTGTAAAAAGTATATCATGTTTTTTCGCAGAAACGCATTTATGAAGTCACATACAAAATTTTGCTAAAAAGAAATGGTTCCAGCGTGATACTTCAGCATGAAACCATAAGCTGTGCAAAAATTATTGAGAATTAAAGTGGAACTGGTGTCTGTGCATAGTGATGCTCCACCAATCCCAATTCGAATGGAGTCAGCAGGAATAATTAAGCTTATATCTATTCTGAATGCCCTGATCCAAGCATTTGGAAATCCCTCCATATGCTTAGTGATTGATGAACTGGATGCCGGAATTTTTGAGTATATGTTAGGAGAATTATTGGATATATTCAGTAAAAGTGCAAAAGGACAGATGATTTTTACTTCTCATAATTTGCGTGCATTGGAAATGTTGGATAGGGATAGCATTATGTTCTCCACAACGAATCCTTACCATCGATATATTCATATGAAAAGCATTAAGGCAACCAATAATTTGAGGGACGTGTATCTTAGAGGTATTACATTAGGTGGACAGGATGAATCAATTTACCAAGAAACGGACAGCTTAAAAATAGCCAGAGCGTTTAGAAAGGCGGGACGGAAAGCATATAATGAGTGAAAAGAAGGTAATTGCGTTTATTGTTGAATAAATAAAATTCCTTATAAAGTGTATTTTAATTCATGTAATTTGGAACATGTATTATACAATGAGTTAAGAGAATTTTCGGACGAAGAAAAACAAGCATTATCGGATGATTTTGCAGAAAAGTATGAAGGTAAGGCAGAAGAGTTCGTAGAATTTATATCAGCCTCCGATATTGCAGTTTTGGGAACTTATCAAAAGACTTGGGATTATATTGAGAAAGGAAACCATTCTTTAAATAGAAGTTCAAATATGCATTTGATTTTTGAATGAAGGAGAGATCAACCAATGACACATATATTATGGATCGTTTTAATCACATTTTTTGCAGGCATGGGTGCAGGGCTGGGGACAGGCTTTGCAGGAATGAGTGCGGCAGCGGTGATCAGTCCCATGCTGATTACTTTTTTAGATATGGAGCCTTATATGGCGGTAGGGATTGCACTTTCTTCTGATGTACTGGCGAGTGCTGTTTCTGCTTATACATACGGCAAAAACAAGAATCTTGATATAAAAAACGGACTTATCATGATGACAAGTGTTCTGCTATTTACCGTTGTAGGAAGCTATATTTCCAGCCTTGTACCAGCCACAACCATGGGGAACTTTTCTGTGTTTATGACATTTCTTTTGGGTATTAAATTTATTGTACGTCCCGTTATGACCACAAAGGAAGATATGCAGCAGGTATCTGCCAAAAAAAGAATTGTCCAATCAATTTTATCTGGTATTGTAATTGGCTTTATCTGCGGATTTGTGGGTGCCGGCGGTGGTATGATGATGCTATTGATTCTTACCACAATTCTTGGTTATGAGCTGAAAACAGCAGTGGGTACCAGTGTTCTGATTATGAGTTTTACCGCACTTACAGGTGCACTGTCCCACTTTGCCATAGGCGGGACACCTGACAAAATGGTTCTCATTCTCTGTGTGCTTTTTACTTTGCTTTGGGCAAGGATAGCTGCAAAATTTGCCAACAAAGCAGAACCAAAAACCTTGAATCGAGCAACGGGAATCATTCTGGTCGTTTTGGGTGTTGTCATATTCCTGTTTTCTGCTCTATTGACAAACTGAAACGGTAAGGGTATACGTAATAATAAGTTAGCGGCTACTAACCTAAAAGCAGCCGCATATTAACGGTGCGGTAGAATTTTGTGGTAAAGAAGGTTACATTATCCCACTTCCCAAATCTTACCAGATATGTTACAATAGAGAAGTAATTTATCGTGAGGACAGCGAGAAAATGCTGTATGAAATGGTAACTGTGGATTTACAAAACAGTTACATGAGATTCCAAAAAGAAAGGGAGGTAGCCTATGAGAAAGGGTAAGAGAAAACAATTCTTCCGAAAGGGTGTATCCGCAGTTATGCTGTTGCTTTTGGTACTCAGCAGTACCTTGAGTATGACAGGTTTCCATTTGACAGTCAAAGCGGCAGGAACCACTCTGATTGTTCATTATGGAGGCAGGGAAGACAGCAACTATGAAAACTGGAACTTATGGATCTGGGAGGAAGGGGCAGACGGTCAGACGGTTGAATTTCGGTCAGAAGATGATTATGGAAAAATAGCAGTCTATCAGACCGCCAATACTCCGGAAAAAATTGGTTTTATTGTCCGCAAGGGTGACTGGGAGGCAAAGGATGTGGAATCAGACCGCTTTGTGGAAATGAAGGATGAAACCACAGAAATCTGGATCACTTCCGGCGTGGAGGATTTTGTCTACGAGGCACCAGAGGGCTTTGCATCCTATGATTTCGCAGGACAGGAGCAAGAGCGTCTTAATATCTATGAACAGGAAGATGCCTTAAAACTGAATGTGCATTACTACCGTGAGGATGGCAGCTATCAGGGCAGCGAGGCTTTGGGCTTTCGGAATGAAAATGCACCGGGCAGTTATCCCTATGTGGAAACGGATGATTTTGGAGCTGTATACCACATTGGTTTGGCAGGAGAGGATAGGGAAGGCGAATACGGCTTAGATTTATATGTGGATGGCAAAGCAGATGCCCTTTTCAGCAGAAAAATTGATTTGTCCAAGGCAGTGGATGGTGTGTTGAATGTATATACGGTAGAGGGAAAAAATCAAGTGTGGTACAGCAAAGAGGAAGTAGATTTCACCCCTGCCATTCTCAATGCTTCTTTTGCAGAAGGAAGCACCAAGCAGATTGATGTGGTCTTATCTAAGGCCATTGATACCAAGGATGAGAGTGCTTACAGCAGATTTAAAGTAGTAGATGAAACTGGCAGTGAGTATGGTATTATGAAACTTTGGAATGATACACCGGGTGTCGTTACTGCTATGAAGGTTATCTTAGAGGAAGAATTGTCACTGTCTCACACATACAGCATTCAATGTGAAGGTTACAGTGAATGTACGGTAGCCATTGACAAGGCATTTTCCGCCGCTGCTTTTGAGGAAGAATTTACCTATGAAGGAGATGACCTGGGTGCTGTTTACAGCAAAGAAAGAACCGTCTTTCGTGTATGGGCACCCACTGCACAAAAGGTTGCCATCAACTTTTATGAAGCAGGGGACGGAGACTGCCTGATAGAATCTGTGGATATGACCAGTGCCCAAAAGGGTACTTGGACATATGAAAAAGAGGGAGATGCCAATGGAATTTATTATACCTACAATGTTACGGTAAACGGCAGCACTAAGGAAGCTGTGGATCCCTATGCGAAGGCGGTGGGAGTCAACGGCAATCGAGGTATGGTAATTGATTTAGACAGCACGGATCCGGAAGGCTTTGACAAGGATACGAAGCCGGAATTGGTGAATATGACAGATGCGGTGCTCTATGAACTGCATGTGAGAGATTTGTCTTCGGATGTTTCCTCTGGAATTGAAAATACCGGAAAATTTTTGGGCTTAACAGAAACAGGAACCACCAACAGCCAGGGATTGGCAACGGGCTTAGACCATATGAAGGATTTGGGCATTACCCATGTACATATTCTGCCTTCCTTTGACTATGCAACGGTAGATGAGACAAACTTAGAGAGCAATCAGTTTAACTGGGGCTATGACCCTAAGAATTACAATGTGCCGGAGGGCTCCTATTCCACTGACCCATACAACGGAGCAGTGCGAGTGCAGGAATACAAGCAGATGGTTCAGACACTGCATGAAAATGGTATTCGTGTTGTGATGGATGTGGTATACAATCATACCTTTAATACAGAGGATTCCAGTTTCCAGAAAATTGTGCCGGATTACTATTACCGCAAAAATGGGGAGTTGTTTTCCAATGCTTCCGGCTGTGGCAATGAGACAGCCTCAGAACGTTCCATGATGCGGAAATTTATGGTGGATTCGGTGGTTTACTGGGCAACAGAATACCATGTGGACGGTTTCCGTTTTGATTTAATGGGAATTCATGACATGGAAACCATGCAGGAAATAAGAGCAGCCTTAAATGACATTGATCCTTCTATTATTGTATATGGAGAGGGCTGGACCAGCGGAGATTCTACGCTGCCGGAAACACAGCGTGCCTTAAAGAAAAATATTTCTCTGATGGAAGGCATTGCCGCATTCAGTGATGATATTCGCGACGGTATCAAAGGAAATGTATTTGATGCCTTGGATCGGGGCTTTGTCAACGGTGGAGAATCCATGGAAAATGCTATTAAATACAGTGTGGCAGGTGCCACAGAGAATCAGCAGGTGGACTATGATTCCTATGAAAAGTCCAATGGACCATGGGCAGGAGCACCGACTCAGACAATCAATTATGTATCTTGTCATGACAATTTGACTATCTGGGATAAGCTGGCAATCTCCAATGAAGAGGACAGCACAGAAGACAGGGTGAAAATGAATAAATTAGCTTCTGCCATTGTATTTACCTCACAGGGAATTCCTTTTCTTCAGGCAGGGGAAGAGCTACTAAGAAGCAAGGAACTGGAGGATGGCACTTTTTCGGAAAACAGTTACAATTTGCCGGACAGTGTAAATGCCATCAAATGGGATACCAAGGGAGAAAATTTGGATGTATATGAATATTACAAAGGCTTAATTGCTTTGCGCAAAGCACATCCGGCATTTCGTATGACCACCACGCAGGAGGTACAGGAGAATCTTACTTTTGTGGAAACAGAGGATGAAAACTTAGTGGCATATACCATTGACAACAGCCCAAACCAAGAGAGTGCAGAAAGTATTTTCGTAGCCTACAATGGAAGTAAGGAAGAGAAAGTTCTTCCACTGTCCCAAGGGGAATGGGATATGTATGTAAATGGAGAAAAAGCAGGTAATGAAGTGATTTCTACGGCAAAGGAGCAGATTGCGGTCAGTGGGCTTTCCGCAGTTGTCTTGATAAAAGGAAGCACCCAGGGAAATTCTGCAAACACAGCCAATACACCAAATACGGGAATGTATGTTATGATTGGTGTGGTGGCAGCAGCGGTGTTCTGCGGTGTTATTGCATTTGTGGTGATAACAAATAATAAAAAATTTAAGACGGGAAAGAAATAATACGGAGAAATGGAATGTACTGGCGGCGGTTGTGCTGTCAGTACATTTGTGTTAATATAGAAATTGTGATGGAAAATTATGGATACAAGAGAATTTGACAAGGGCTTGGCAAAACGCTAAAGTTATTTGAAATATATTGGGTAATTGTGTGAAGAATAAAGAAGGGAAAGGAAGTAACTGTTCAGCAGGTCTGTGCATTTCCTGCACAGACCATGAAAAAGCGTAGTGGTTGAAATGCATCAAGCCACCACGAAGTGGTTTTGCATGGCTTGATGCTTGTAACAGGAAGCCGAAGGCTGAACTGTTACAAGAAAGGAGATTGTATGACAGAAGTAAGTGTAAAGAAGAGAGAAGACATTGCAAAAGAAGATAAGTGGGCTATTGAGGATTTGTATGCCAATGATGAGTTGTGGCAGCAAGACTATCGGCAGGTGTTGAAACTGGCAGAGAAACTCAAGGAATATCAGGGCAGACTAAGTGAAAGCAGTCAGGTGCTGGCGGAATTTATGGCAGATTATGAGAGTATGTCAAAGCTTTCAGAAAAGGTATATGTCTATGCCAATGAAAGGCTTCACGAAAATACAGCCAACAGTGTATATCAGGAGTTATCCGGCAAGGCACAGTCCATGCTGGTATCAACAGGAGAGGCAATGTCCTTTTTTGAGCCGGAGCTGTTAGAAATCCCGGAAAAAACATATGAACAGTTGATGGAGTCAAAAAAACTGCAGAAATACTGGCATTTTTTTGAGGAAACCAGAAGACAGAGAGCACATATTTTGTCAAAAGAGATGGAAGAACTGCTTGCCATGGCAGGAGAGGTCACAGAGGGACCACAGGATATTTTTTCCATGTTTAACAATGCGGATATTCAGTTTCCTCCAGTGAATACAAAAGAAGGGGAAACTTTGCCCCTCACCCATGGAACCTACATTGCTTTACTGGAAAACAGTAACCGTTTGGTAAGACAGCAGGCATTTGAACATCTCTATGGTGTATATGAAAAGAATAAAAATACACTGGCCGCCATTTATCAGGCAAGTGTGAAAGCAGACGTTTTTCAGGCAAAAGCACGAAAATACAATTCTGCCAGAGAGATGGCGTTGGATGGCAGCAATATTCCGGTATCTGTGTACGACAAATTAATTGAAAGTGTCCACGGGCATCTGCCGGCAATGTATCAATATATGGATATCCGCAGGGAAACTTTGGGGGTAAATGAATTGCACATGTATGATTTGTATGTGCCCATGTTGGATGACGTGGATGGCAAGAAAGATTTTGCTGAGGCAAAGGAATTGGTGAAAAAGGGACTGGCACCGTTGGGTGGTGAGTATCTTACTATTTTACAGCAGGGCTTTGACGGAGGCTGGATAGATGTCTATGAAAATCAGGGAAAGCGCAGTGGTGCCTATTCATGGGGGGCCTATGGAACTCATCCCTATGTGCTGTTGAATTATAATGGTACTTTGAATCATGTGTTTACACTGGCTCATGAGATGGGACATGCACTTCATTCTTTTTACTCGGATGCCAATCAGGAATATGTGTATGCCGGCTACAAGATTTTTGTAGCTGAGGTGGCTTCCACAGTGAATGAATCCCTGCTGATCCACTATCTGATGGAGCATGCGAAGAATTTCAAAGAGAAAGCATATTTGATCAACCACTTTTTGGAACAGTTCCGCAGCACCCTGTATCGCCAGACGATGTTTGCAGAATTTGAAAAGATGACCCATGAGTTGGCAGAGCAGGCAGAAGCACTGACACCCGAAAAACTTTGTGATATTTACTATCAATTAAATCAAAAATATTTTGGCAACAGTGTTCATATTGATCAGGAAATTGCCATGGAATGGGCAAGGATTCCCCACTTTTACAATGCCTTTTATGTCTATCAGTATGCCACAGGATTCTCAGCCGCCATTGCCATTAGCAAGGCAATTCTGGCGGGGGATGAGGAGGTGAAGGAGGGGTATTTTAAAT
This sequence comes from uncultured Lachnospiraceae bacterium, assembly GCA_947174015.1. Taxonomy (GTDB): domain Bacteria; phylum Bacillota; class Clostridia; order Lachnospirales; family Lachnospiraceae; genus RUG11237. The sequence continues at coordinate 9,585 of CAMWHJ010000086.1, forward strand.
TCCTAAAGAGTGGAAGCAGCATGTACCCCATTGATTTATTGAAACTTTGTAAGGTGGATATGACTACCACCAAGCCGGTGGAGGAGGCATTGAAGGTCTTTGAGGGATTGCTGGAAGAATTTCAAGAAACCTTAAAGGAATGTACAACTGTTAGAGCCAAGTAAACACATAGTGTTTTTGAGGTTGGATCTGAACAGTTACAAGAATGGCATGGAGGTATCGAGTGGCAGAGGAAAAATATCCGGGATAGGGAAAGTATAGAGAAGTATCTGCCCAAAAGTACAGCATTGCCAATAGGGAGGAAAGGAATGGAAGAATATATACTTGCAATCGACCAAGGTACCACCAGCACTAGAGCAGTGGTCTTTGACCGACAGGGAAAAGTGCGTGCAATGTCCCAAAGGGAAGTTAGTCTTAACTATCCAAAGCCCGGCTGGGTGGAGGCAGATGCAGCAGAAATCTGGATTAGCGTGGTTTATACCATGATAGATTTGGTACGCAATCAACAGATAGATCCCAAAGCCATCTGTGGCATTGGCATTACCAACCAGCGTGAGACGACAGTAATTTGGGATAAGCGTACCGGGGTACCTATTTATCCTGCCATTGTCTGGCAGTCCGTTCAGACGGCAGATATCTGTCAAGAACTCAGGACAGAGGGGGCAGAGGAGCTGATTTTAAAAAAGACTGGGCTAAAATTGAATCCCTATTTTTCAGCCAGCAAAATCCGGTGGATACTGGATACTCAGGAGGGAGCAAGGGAAAAGGCAGAGCGTGGGGACTTGCTGTTTGGAACAATAGATTCTTGGCTGGTGTACCGTATGACGAATCAGCTGCATGTAACGGATTATTCCAATGCCTCCCGCACCATGCTTTTTAATATTCATACATTGAGTTGGGATCCGGAACTGCTTCGGATGTTCCGAATTCCAGAGACTATGCTTCCCGAAGTGAAAAACTCTTCGGAAATTTATGGCATGACGGCTCCTTATCATTTTTTTGGCTTGGAGGTGCCGGTGGCAGGCATCGCAGGTGATCAGCAGGCTGCCCTGTTCGGTCATCGCTGCTTTGCCAAAGGAAAGGCAAAAAATACCTATGGAACGGGATGTTTTCTTTTGATGAATGCAGGAGACACTCCCATAATTTCAGAGCAAGGGCTGGTAACTACCATTGGATGGGGACTGGACGGAAAGATAACCTATGCCTTGGAGGGCAGCATTTTTTCCGCAGGCAGTGCAATCCAGTGGCTGAGGGATGGTCTGCAAATCATTGACAGTGTCGGGGAAAGTGAAGAACTGGCAGAGAGTGTGGAGGATAGCGGCGGTGTTTATATGGTGCCTGCTTTCACTGGGATGGGTGCTCCCTATTGGGAGGATAAAATGAAATGTACCTTATTGGGTATTACCAGAGGGAGCAATAAGGCACATATTGCAAGGGCAGCCCTGGAGTCCATTGCCTATCAGACCAGAGAGGTGATGGAAGCCATGCATAAGGACAGCCAGATGAAGCTTTCTTCCTTGGCGGTTGATGGCGGTGCTTCCAAAAATCAACTGCTGATGCAGTTTCAGAGTGATATTCTTGGGAAAAAGGTGATAAGGTCGGAATGTGTGGAAATGACTGCCTTGGGAGCAGCTTTTCTGGCTGGTCTTGCAGTGGGATTCTGGGAAAATACAAAAGAGCTGGAAACCTTAAAAATACCTGAGAGCAGCTTTTTTCCCACCTTACCAGAGGAGGAGAAAGAAAGTAAATTTGCAAAATGGAAGATGGCAGTACAGGCAGCCAGAGTGTTCCAAGGAGAATAAGCTGCTTTTATATAGACGGTGAGTAACTGTTCAGTAGGTCTGTGCATTTACTGCACAGACCGTAAGAAAAAGTGGA
>CAMWHJ010000087.1 GCA_947174015.1 uncultured Lachnospiraceae bacterium
TCTTACGGTCTGTGCAGTAAATGCACAGACCTACTGAACAGTTACCTTTTTTCAATAGAGTTCTCCTGCTCTGAGCAAACAGCATAAAAAGAGCAATCCTTTCGGATTGCCCTTTTCTCATTACTGTGACTGTTTACCCATCATCTGTTCTTCCTGAGCTTTGATCATTTTCTTGACCATTTCGCCTCCGATAGAACCAGCCTGTGCAGATGTTAAGTCACCATTATAGCCTTCCTTCAATGGAACTCCAATCTCAGACGCTACCTCAGTTTTGAATCTGTCCATAGCTGCCTTTGCTTCTGGAACTTCCATTCTGTTAGAGCTTGTACTGTTACTCATTTTTTCTACCTCCGTAATACATTGCTATATAGTGCTCAGATAAGGTTCGGCTCACCTTATCTGTCCTTACAGCTAAGATGTTCCGTCGCTTATCTTGATACTAGTATTTGCGGAAGCAGAATTTATATGCTGGTAAATTTTGTGAACTATAAAATTCTATTCTGCTGCATTCTCCTGAAGTTCTGCTGAATCATCTGCTGCCTCATTGGCTGCATCCTCCGGTGCTACTTCCTGTGCATCCTCACCAGATTCGTTGTTCTCCAGATTTGCATCATCTGCATTCTGTGCATCTTCTCCATCTGCATTCTGTGCATCTTCCTCAGCTGTTTTCTCTAATGCTTCCTGAGCCGCTTTCTCCTCATCGCTTGCATTGGCATCTGCCTCTGGATCCTCAGTACCATCATTGCTCTGGATCTCCACATTATTGTCCTCTGTGGTATCTGCATTGTCTCCACAGCCCATCAGACAGGTACATGCCATTGCTACTGTTAATAAACCATATACTAATTTCTTTTTCATTTCTTTCTTCCTCTCTTTCTTATTAATACATTCCTCCCCGGAACGATTACAAGTATATCATACAGCTTTTCAAAAGAAAATATGACTTTTCTTAAAATTCCTTAACATTTTTTTAAGAATCTTTAACATTTCTTTAAGGCTGCCTATGCAGCTTTAGACTGGCAGCAATACGTTTACTGATTACAGAAAGTGAGAAAGCCGCAGAGCATCCAGGAAATTTAGATAAAAAAACCGATGTATTGACTATCACCAGTCTATATCATCGGTTTTTATAATTTATCCTAGAGATCTACGCCATAGTTCTGGCAAAGTGCTGCCAAACCGCCTGAGAATCCGCTTCCAATGGCATTAAATTTCCATTCACCGTTATTTCGATACAATTCCGCAACCACCACTGCTGTTTCGATAGAGAAATCTTCTCCCAAATCATACTTCAGCAGTTCGGTGCCTGTCACTTCGTCCAGCACACGAATATATGAATTTTCCACCATACCGAAATTCTGTCTTCTCTCTTCTGCCTGGTCAATGGTAACGGTGAAGCTTATTTTTTCAATATCTGCCGGAATTGCATTTAAATCAATTTTAATGATCTCATCATCTCCGTCACCCTCACCGGTTCTGTTATCACCTAAATGTTCTACACCCGGTCCAATTTTCTGATTGTAGAAAATGAAATCGTCACTGCTTCTGACCTTTCCTGTTCCGGCAAGCATGAAAGCAGCCGCATCTAAGTCAAACTGTGCTCCACCGTCATATCTGTTCACATCCCAGCCAAGACCAACCAGAATTTTACTTAATCCTCCGCTGATTCCTGCATCCTGTGCCACCTTTGCTAAACTTACCTTATTTCCTTTACTTAAACTTACTGCCATTTTATTTTCCTCCTGTTATTTTGTCTGATATTTATAAACCGAAGAAGCCGCCAAGACCGCCTCCGCCGTTATTGTTGCCATTGCCGCCAAGCATGCCACCCAACTGACCCAGTGTTCCCTGCACACTCTGTGCTGCCTCACCTAAACTCTGGTTCTGCTGTCTTCCTGCTCTCTGTCCGGAGGAACCTCCATCCATACCGATATTCACACCGGAAGTTCTCTCCAGTGGCTGAATAATTACGATGGCAGATCTGTTTCCGGTCCACTCAAACATATAAGATTCACCGGATGCCTGACCAATCAAGTTTTTCCATGATAAATCCATCTTAAATCCGGGATCTGCACCAACCCAGCAAACTACCGCATCCGGGTCTGCTTCAATGGTGGCACCATTCTGGGTGTTGCTTAAAACGATAGGGTTTCCGTCTACCAAGACAGCTACCTGGGCATTTGGTCCCATACCTGTCAGTGTGGAGGTGGCAAGACCCTTCTGGGAAATTACACCTTGTGCTAAAAATCTTACACCATACTTACAATCCGAAGTAAAGGCAAGGATATTTTCAGATTCCACAGAGATGGTTTCTCCCTGTGCTAAATTGTAAACTACCACATGCTGTGCTTCATTTGCATAATATGTAACATTGTCTCCTCTGTTGATTACTTTCATAAGAGGCAGATTTTCACCTGTAAAACGTCTTCCCAACTGCCCCAAAGCCGCCTGCAGGGGATTTCCCTGGGGTCCTAAAAGGACTTTCTCAAACTGATAGTTCTTTCCACCATAACATTCTCCACCGATAAATGCACCCGCTTTTGTAAAGAGCACATCTCCGCCACCCTGGCATGTAACCTTCAGTGTCAACTCGTTTACTGTCTCTAATTTTAACATACATTCACCACTTTCTTATTAATTAAAATCTTTTCCCATTAATTTTCAAGGATATATCTCTGTTTTATTTCTTAATCTGCCACATTGACTCCATATACACCGCAGAGTCCTGCCAAATCCTCTGCAAATCCATTACCGATGGGATTGAATCTCCACTGACCACTCTTATTATATACCTCACCCACTACCATGGAGGTAACATTGGCAAAATAGTCCGTCAGCATAAATTTCACAAGTTCATTTCCTGTGGATTGATCCACAACTCTCACGTATGCATTTGCCACCATACTAAAATTCAAGTGCTTTTCCAATGCTTCATTTATGGTAACGACAAATGTGATTTTTTGTACCTGCTGATTTATCTGATTCAATTTAATGGTAATGATCTCATCATCCCCAGCTCCAACACCATCCCGACTGTCTCCCTGATGAATTATGCTTCCATCTGGGCTTACCGGCTGTCCATAAAATACAAACCAGTCATCTCCCACTGCCTTATTGTCTGGTCCCAGCATAAAAACGGACACATCCAAGTCGCATGCCTGATTCAAAATATCCCATCCTAAACATACCTGAATCTCAGATAAATTGGGATTCATCTGTGATAATGATGTCTTTTGTCCCTTCTTAAGATGAACCCCATTTCCTGTGGGCCTCTGTGCAGGCATTACCGGCTGGCTTTGCTGCATTTGCGGCTGACTCTGCTGCATCTGCGGCTGGCTTTGCTGTATTTGCGGCTGACTCTGCTGCATCTGCGGCTGGCTTTGCTGCATTTGTGGCTGCTGATTTGCCGTACCACTATGATTCAGTGCTAACAGACTGTCTGCACTAAATGCACCCTTTGTGTTCATGGGTATATCGAACATACCTCTGCTCCTCCTTATTTATTATTTAAAGTGAAATTATAATTTTCGCTCTCTCTAGTTTATCACACTTGCTATCCGTACATCAAGGCTTTTTTCATATTTCCCATTTATTCGACAATATATCAATTACTGTTTACAGGCAATGCAATTTACTTAAGGAAAAAATTCCCTATCAGCAGCAAGTAACCTTAATGGAGCAAATCTTCCTGTCCCTCTTTAATACAACTCCATGCCTCCACAAGCCGTTCCAGCCCCCAGCCCGCATTGGCGGGGCTGGTGCTGGGAAGTTTCGCTGCACTCCGCCCCAAAAGGGGCTCACAGTATTTATGATACAACTGATATGCTGTGGCACCGTTGCAATATATCTGTTGAATCTCTGTCTGTTCCAGCAGGAATCCAATATCATTGACAGTCACATCCCGTATGCTGCTGTCAGAAGATCCCGTAATGGTACATTGGGCAATCACATCCCATACTGCCACATGGTGCTTGATAAGAAATCTCTTTTTCTCTTCCATTGTCACCGGCAGGGTGTCCCAAAAGATTTCTGACAGTACACGCCAAAACCGATTTTGCGGATGCCCATAAAAGAACTGGCTCTCTCTTGATTTCACTGACGGAAAAGAGCCTAATATTAATACTTTTGAATTTTTATCATATACCGGAGGTATCTCATGTATTACAGATGCTGTTTTCATCTTCTTCCTTCTCCCTTATGATTTTCTCTCTTTCCTAAAAATGTTCCTATGGGCTTTGCAAATCAATCACCAACTCACTTTTCACTCCCGACACACAAATTTCTGTTTTGCCACCCTCATTCTGGGGCAAAGGGCAAAGTTCCTCTCCTTTCTGACAGCTTATGCTGCATTTTCTTCCCTTATTCACCACAAAAAAGTCACTGTTCTCCAAAATATGCACCATGGCATTGGCTTTTAACTGATATATATCCAATCTTCCCATAAGCCCATCCAGCTGAAAAGAGCAGTCCGTCTTAGAGGTAAATTCCAAACTGCCTGTACAATCCTTAATGTACACTTGTTTGGCATCTCCATCATACTCCAACCGCTGCACTTGTATATTTTCGATCACTGCCTCCCCGGCAGAGACAGACAGTTCACAGTGATTGCTGTATTGCCGGGGTAATTGAATTTTTACGTCCAGTGCATTTCCCAACTGATAATTGCTTATCTCCTGCTTGCTCTCACAGGTAATATCCAGTTTGTTCTTGTTCTCATCCAGTTTTACCTTAAATACGTTTCCAATCTCCTCTAAAGTCTCGGAGGAAAGTTCCACATGGATCTTTTCATCCGTTCCCCCACATACAATTATCTTTCGCACATAGCCCAAACGAATATCAAAATGCTTATGACAGTCAATGTCATAAACGGTTTCACTTTGGTATACCGTTTGTTCCTGCTTCTTTTGCCCTGCCTGCTGGAACAGCAAATCATCTAGGGTTGTCTTAAAAATTTCTGCCAAAATTATCATATTTTCAATATCTGGCATTCCCTTTCCGGTTTCCCATTTGGTGATTGCCTGTCGGGACACTCCGATTTTTGCTGCCAGTTCCTCCTGAGACAATCCCTCTTTTTTCCGTATTTCTTTCAATTTATCACAAAAATTCATCATTCTTCCTCCATTGATATCTTCAGACCGACAATTTTAAATGCACTACCTTTATAATATGATACAAGGGGCAAAATGCCTTTTAACCCCAACATTATATAACTGTGTCGTAAATGATAGTCCTATACTGAATAATTACAAAATTATCATTCTTTAATTAATTGATATGCACTTATTTTTTTCAGCGGCAGTGCCAGCCACAGGCTGATCAGGTAAGTGACTGCCAGAAATCCCGTCCCGGAACCAAGTAAGAGAACTATGGGTGCCTGGCAAAAATTCTTCATGGCACCTGCCATGGAAAAGATGAACTGATAGATCACCCTCATATATATGGTACCCGCCAGTGAAAACAGTCCGATGGCAACCACGGAAACCGGCAGCAGTTCTCCTGCCAGTTTTCCTATCAACTGACCATTGGTATAACCCAATGCTTTATAAATTCCAAACTCTTCCCTTCGGCTCACCAGAATGGATTTTATAATCACATACAGAATCAGCAGAGAAATCAGTATTGTCACCACCAATATACACAAGATTGCTTCCTGAATCAAGGAAGAATACATCTCCTTTGTTTTCTCACTTAATTCCTCCTGATTGAAACTATTGAAAATTTCCTCCGGATAGGTTTTCTCCTGCTTTTCCATCCAGCGGCCGGCATCTGTGCCCTTCTGTAAATATACATACAAATTAGCCGCTTGATAATCCTCATAAAGTCTTTTCATTCCCTCTATGGTCACTGCACAGAGTTCCCCTTTTTGATTGACACTCTGGATATATCCCACAATCTTATACTTTTGGGTTATCCCATCCAAGTGAAGTTCCATAACATCCCCCAACTGATAACCATCTTCCTGTGCAAAGGCACTTCCCAGTGCAATTTCATCTTCTTTCTCAGGATATCTTCCCTGATAGCAGATATCATTATCCAGTTGTTGAAAATCCTCACATACTAGGGCATTGATTTCCTCCGATTTTATCTTTACCTTTTCTGTGGACAGCTTCAATACCTTTACTGTCTCCTTCTGTCGCTCTAAAGCCTCCTTTATTTTGTCTGCATCCTTTACCCGCAAAACCACAGAAGCTGTTTCATCGGATAATGCCTTCATAAAATTATCCGGCTTTACCATTACATTATAAAACAAGGTTCCGGCAAAGGAAACCAGTACTGTTAAAATTCCCAAGGAAAAAAATAACAATAAATTCTGCCACAACGCTGCCTTTTTGCATTCTGCATTCCCCCGGATGGCATAGATGGGCTGCAGCTTTCTTATCTTTCTTGCTGCGAAATAAGTAAACACAAACACCAGCCCCAGCAAAACTGCCAATGTAATCCCCAGTGCCGACAAGCTAAAGGTGATATGCAGGAAAAATCCCGCCTGTAATCCCAGCAGGTGGGCAATGGTGGGCAGCAACAGATAGGAAAGCAATATGCCGTTCACTGATGCTATGGCTCCCACAACCATATATGGCATAATAATGGAAGTAATTATCATGTTGCTGGTGTATCCCAGTGCCTTTCGCACTCCCATGTCTGCCATCTCTTGGGAAATACAATTTTGAATACGGAATTTTGCCAAGAACAATGTGACAAAGACTACGATTGCTACAAATCCCATGAAAATTGCAATCAGTAAATTACACACCATGGTTCGTCCCTGCTTATTCTCACTGTCACAAACACCATACAGCACACTGACATTTTCCTCCCGAAACATTTTGAAAAGCTCACTCTGTACCTGTTTGCTGTCCTGATTTTCCTTAAGTTTCAGTGCAATGCTGTATACCCTGTTTCCTGCATTTGCCTCCAAAAGTTTTTCGTATGCCTCCTTTGACAGATAAGCTCCCATCATATTTGTGCTGAAATTTCCAAACTGCATTTCCTGTACTACGCCAACAATGGGATATTTATATGAAGCATTGCCAATTTCATAGGTAATACTCTCCCCTGTCTGATACTCCCCAAATTCTGCCACATACAAAGGCAGATAAATAGATTGTGCTGCTTTCTCCCTCTCCTGCAGCACTTCCAGTTGATTCATGGAACGAGTTTCATTCATATGATAGAATACTGTGTTCATGGTAAAATCGCTTCCTCGAAACTCCTTTACTGTTGCCTGTGTTAAAATTCCCTCCACATATTCTGCCTGAACAATCTCTTTGTGCTGTTCTAATTTTTCTCTGATTTTCTCCGTCACCTGTTCCTTTGGTAAAATCAGATTGATATTTGCACCATTTAATTCCTGAAACTTTTTATCATAGCCGCTGCTTACCTGAAACACCAGCACCAATGCAAGGTTTAATATCATCGCTGCCATACCAAGAATGATCCCAAAGGGCAGCATTCCTTTCTGCTTTTTCATCTTACCACCCCATTTCTTCCAAAAAGGTATTTAATTTATGTTCTCTCTCCTTGTCTGCACCTTTATAGGTGTCAAGACAACATTCTCCAAAAATTATGCCATCTTTTAAATAGATAATGCGGTTTGCCCGAAGTGCTGTTTTCTTATCATGAGTTACCATAATAATGCTTTGTCCCTCTCGGTTGACCTCTGAAAATACATCCAGTACTGCTTGAGAATTGTTGGAATTTAATGCCCCTGTGGGCTCATCCGCAAATACCACCGCCGGTTCATTCATCAGTGCCCGGACAATACCTGCTCTCTGTGCCTCACCACCGGAAATCTGGGAAGAATATTTCTTCTGTAACACCTCCGATATATTTACCTTGGCAAAAAGTTTGGAAGCCTTTTCCTTCAATTTCTGTTTATTATGCTCTGTGAGCTTTCCTGCGGCAATGGCATTTTCCAGCAAGGTCATTCTCTCCAAAAGATAAATCTGCTGGAACACAAAACCACAGTGCTTTCTGCGAAACACCGCCAGCTTATCATCCTTATAATTGGTAATATCCTCACCGCAAAACAGCACCTGACCGCCATTTGGTCTGTCCATTCCTGACAATGCATACATTAAAGTAGATTTTCCTGCACCGGAAGAACCCATAATCACTGTAAAGTCTCCCCGATAGACTTTCAAATCCAGACCATTGATAATAGTCTGTTCATTTCCACCAGTGGAAAACGATTTCTTTAAATTTTTTGCTGCAACTACAACTTGTTTTTTTTGCTTCATTTTTACACCATTCCTTTTCTTTGTGTTTTATCGCAATAAATCCTATCATCTGCAAGGGGTTGCCACCACCAACAAGTGTTTACAGCGTAAAAAAAGCAATGCTACTTTCCGTTGCATTGCTTGATTTTATAGGCTTTTTTATAATTCACAGTTATTTACCGTTCTGGGAAACGGTATCACATCCCGAATATTGGGCATACCTGTCAGATACATCACCATGCGTTCGAATCCTAATCCAAAACCTGCATGTCTGACACTGCCATACCTTCTCAAATCCAGATAAAATTCATAATCTTCCTTTTTCAGTCCTGCCTCCTCCATACGCAAAAGAAGCTTCTGGTAATCATCTTCTCTCTGACTTCCGCCAATAATCTCACCGATGCCCGGCACCAGACAATCCACTGCCGCCACCGTTTTTCCGTCCTCATTTAACTTCATATAAAAAGCTTTGATTTCTTTCGGATAATCTGTGACAAAAACCGGAGCCTTATAGATTTCCTCTGTCAAAAAGCGCTCATGCTCTGTCTGCAAATCGCAGCCCCAGCTTACTTTATACTCAAACTGATCATTGTACGGTTCCAACAGCTTCACCGCCTCGGTGTAGGTAACTCTGGCAAATTCCGAGTGTAATACACAATGCAGCCGTTCCAACAGTCCTTTATCCACAAAGCTGTTGAAAAACTCCATTTCCTCCGGTGCCTGCTCCAACACATAAGAGATCACATATTTCATCATGGCTTCTGCCAGTTCCATATCATCCTCCAAATCTGCAAAGGCGATTTCCGGTTCTATCATCCAAAATTCTGCTGCATGGCGGGTGGTATTGGAATTTTCTGCCCGAAAGGTGGGACCAAAGGTATAAATATTCCGAAAGGCACAGGCAAATGTCTCCCCGTTTAACTGTCCGCTCACCGTCAGGTTCGTCTCTTTTCCAAAAAAGTCTTTGGTGAAATCCACATGCCCTTTATCATCCCTTGGCACCTTATCAAAGTCTATCGTGGTTATACGGAACATCTCTCCGGCTCCCTCACAGTCGCTGCCGGTAATAATGGGTGTATGCACATACACGAAATCCCGCTCCTGAAAAAACTTGTGAATGGCATAGGCACACAGAGAACGCACCCGAAACACTGCCTGAAAGGTGTTGGTTCTGGGACGCAGGTGAGAAATTGTCCGCAAATATTCAAAAGAATGTTTCTTTTTCTGGAGGGGATATTCTGGTGTGGATTCTCCCTCCACTACAATTTCCTCCGCCTGAATTTCAAAGGGCTGCTTTGCCGTAGGAGTTGCCACCAGATTTCCCTTTATGATTAAGGCTGTTCCCACATTCAATTTACACAGTTTTACAAAATTCTCTAATTTTTCTTCATAAACCACCTGTATAGGCTGAAAAAAGGTTCCATCACTGACCGTGAGAAAACCAAAACTCTTTGACCCCCGGTTGCTGCGCACCCAGCCGCAAAGTTCCATTTCTTTTCCCATCAGCTTATCTTTCTTCTTATAAATCTCTCTGATACTAATCATTTTTATTCCATCCTGTCCTTTCCAGTAATCTCATCTCTTCTTGGGTAAGCCTTCGATATCTGCCACATTCCAAAGCTTCATCTAAGTACAGGCTGCCGATGCAGATACGTTTCAAATATACCACCTTGCAGCCCACTGCCTTCAGCATCCGCTTTACCTGATGCTTTTTCCCCTCCCGAATGGTTAAATAGCCTGAAATCACATTTTCATTTCGTGGATTGTGCACCACATTACTCAGATTATTTTCCCCAAAAAGATGGGCAATCTCTGTGAGCTTTCCCGGCTTTAAAATCTCTAATTTTGCAAAGGCTGTGGGCTCTGTTTCACCCTGAAGCAGTATTCCTTTCTCTATCTGCTGCTTCTTTTTCTGATTTAATTCACCCACCGCCCAGAAAAAATACGTTTTATCCACATGATGTTTGGGATGCATCAACCTCTGGTTCCAACTGCCATCATTTGTCAGCAATAGCAGCCCTTGTGTATCCTTATCCAATCTGCCCACCGGATGCAGCCGTTCTGCCAGTTCTTTCGGAAAATAATCCATAACTGTCTTATGAACGGGATCTTTTCGGGCAGTGATACAGCCGGAGGGCTTATAAAACATATAATACAGCTTTTCTTCTGTCTCGGTCATACTTCCTCCTTTGTGTTGGAAAACATAAAAATTACCCAACTGCACAGACCTACTGAACAGTTACCTCAAAACTACTATTAGTATATCCCACAGAAGAATTTTCAGCAACCTTTACATTTTTTGGAAAATACCTTCTTCCACGTTCCCATATTATCTATACTCTTTTTTGAAAATTTATCCTATGCTTAATGAGTATCTTTTCCATTTTTTGTATATTTTTACAACTTTTAGCATTATTTACTTGTGTTTTTTGACATATTGTACTATAATAGAAGATAAGAAAAGGGAGAGTATATAATAATATACAAAGGAGGTTGGTATTATGAAATATCTCAGACATTCTCTTGAAGTAGATGCGGTAAAATATGAAGTGGGAAAAGGTATGGAGGACGGCTTTCAGCTATTTAGCAAAGTATTGACCAATGGTTATGTGATAGCAGAAGGACTTGTTCGCATAACAAAAGAGGATGGCTCTATCGTATGCCCCTTCATTAACAACCGCAGAGGCAGTATTTTTCTTCGTGAAGGTGATTATATCATTACAGAAGCAGATGGGCAACGCCATGTATGTGGCGAGGACAAGTTCCATCAACGTTTTCTTCCATTAGAATAATTGGGCGTAGAAAAAGCTCAGGCATTTGCCTGAGCCTTTTCATTTTTACGTAACTATTCAGTACCTTCATAGTTACAAGCAAAGAACCATGCAAAATTGTTTT
>CAMWHJ010000088.1 GCA_947174015.1 uncultured Lachnospiraceae bacterium
TGTACCGCCTCCTATTCTTGATATGGCTTGAGACACCATTATCATTTTAACATAGAAGGCTTTTTAATTACACCATACCCACTACAGATTACTCTATTCGCCCCCGCCTGGCGGGGGGATTGATTTTTTCATTCAGACAAAGTTCCAATATGCGGATCGCGAACTTGTGGAACAGCTCACAGAAAATCCATATCTGCAATATTTTATCGGTCTTCCTGGTTATCAGGAAGAAGCTCCGTTTGATGCGAGTACACTGGTGCTTTTCCGGAAGCGTATTTCAGCGGAAATGCTGATGGAAGCAAATGAGTATCTGCTTGGACACAGGGATGATCACAATCCTCCCGGTTCTGGTGGTGCGGCTGATTCAGAAACAGAATCAGAACCGGAAAACAAAGGGACTATGATGATGGATGCAACCTGTGCACCTGCCAACATTCGGTATCCACAGGATGTTTCCCTGCTGAATGAGGCAAGAGAAAAACTGGAAACCATCCTTTACCGCTTCCATAAAGCATATGGGCTGCCACTTCCAAGAAGATATAAGCGGAAAGCCAGAAAAGATTATCTTGCATTTGCAAAAAGCAAAAAACATACGAACAAGAAGATTCGAAAAGCACTCCGCAAACAGTTAGGATATGTAGCAAGAGACATCAAATATTTAGAACAATTCATGAGTGATGGATATGCGTTAGAAAAAAATGAGATAGCATTGTTTCTAACCATCAACACACTATACGAACAACAGAAATACATGTATGATAACAAAACGCACTCTGTAGATCATCGAATTGTAAGTATCACACAGCCGTGGCTTCGTCCTATCGTTAGAGGAAAAGTAAAGACCCCCGTAGAGTTTGGTGCAAAACTTGACCTGAGTATTGATAGTGAAGGATACAGCCGAATAGAAAAAATATCATTTGAAGCCTATAATGAAAGTACCTGTCTGATTGAAGCAATCGAAAACTTCAAAGAGCGAACCGGATATTATCTGGAACGGGTATTGGCGGATCAGATATACCGAACCAGAGAGAATCGAAGATTCTGCAGTGACCACGGGATTCGATTATCCGGTCCAAAACTTGGAAGACCAAGTTCAAATACAAAAACAGATAAAAAACAAGAGTATCAGGATAATACAGACAGAATTGAAGTGGAGCGTGCATTTAGTTTGGATAAACGCTGCTATGGAATGGGGCTGATAACCACAAAGTTGGCAGAAACCCAAATGACTTCTATCGCATTATCTGTATTTGTCTCGAATCTGTTTCGGATGCAGAGACAGATACTTTATGCTCTTTTATATCTGTTCCTAAACTATGACAGATATGGAGAGCAAAAATTTCAAATATCTGCTTAATCAGCAGACACTAATTAATATTTCATTGCCAATATATGTGTGCTTATTGGACCTCAAAAGCATACCACTCATAAAACATCAAGATTTTTTCTAAAAAAATTCTGCTTTCAATGTTTCTATCATCGCAGAACCTTTAGCCACCTTTCCTGTCCCGCCCAGTGATATATATATATCAAAAATATGTTTACAATATCCCTCAATATCTTTGGAGTTCAAAAAATCTAATTCTATTTCTTTCACATCTTTAACCGTAATTTTTGATTTATTCACTTTTTTTGCACAACTATAATATAACACATAAAATAATAAGTCACCTTGCTGTTTTATGTCATATAAACCACATTGTCTTAGATAACTCTTAATTTCATTTGACCATATTACTATTTTATAGTAAATACTCAACTCAATATTACTTTTATATAAAGCATCGTAATATTCATCATCAGTCAATAATGTAGATGGTCTCGCTCTAGAATAATTTGGTTTTTGCAAAAGAACAGCAATCAAAGATTGTGCCAAATATGATACGCTAATTATTTCTGAGCTTTTCTTTCCAAGATTTTTGTAATGATTTTTGCGTCGATCATAATACAATCCTTTTTTCTCAAAATACATTTCTATTTGTCGATGTATCGGATCAGATACGCGTAAAGAGGACTTTGGAATCGTTGTCTGATTATTAGTCGCAAAAATAATTTCATCTCGTAATTGATCATCATTTGGTACTATAATTCTCACTAACACATTCCTTATATCTGTGGACAATCTTTCGGAAAACTTTGAAAAATAATTATAAATCTCATTTGATGTCTGCAATCCATTTACAATTTCCGGTTCCGTAATAAGTAATGTCCTACTTGTAACAGGAACAACATTTTCAGCTAGAATAGTAATTCCATTGTTCAACCACCAAAAATCAGTTTTTTCAGAATTGTTTAATAAAGACTTTTGAATCCCTGTATTAACAATAACATCTCCTTGATAATCTCTTATATTGGCTTCAAAAATTGTCTGATCGAGTGTCTCCCCATTATTTGTGATAAATTTATAATATTCTCGCAGTGACACAAGTGCAACATAATCTTTATTATTCCCCAAAGAAATAGGATTGTCCACAAGTTGCAACTCATAGTCTCCAGATACAGATGAGGAAAAACATTCCATAATTTTTTCAGCACCATAATATTCCACTGTAACCTTTGCAGCAGGAAAATGTTTTTGAACTAACTTTTTTAATTCCTCACCCTGTTGCATAACATTTGGGTGAACTGTATCTCCTTCGGAAAGATAGTAATATTTTATAGCTAATTTTACCCTATTTCTAGCAAACGCTTTATATACATCTCTAAACAATTGAAATGCATCACGAACATCTTCATTATACCTAGCAGAATAGTCATTAATATTTTTATTAAAATCAAACAAATTATCAGATACAGTTTTCCATTTCATTATCACATCTTCATTAAATGACATAGCTGTTTTAGATTGAATAATGATCATCTCAATAGTACTCTCTGCCGGAACGTCTTTTCTTTCCAAAAAATCTTCTTTTACAAGATGTCCATTGCAAAATATGTATATTGAATCACAACCACCATCATTTCCATTCCCTTTAATACCTTGAAGAATTTCCTCATCACTCAACATTCTTCTTTTTAAAAGCTCTTTTGTCGAAAAGAATTCAAAAAATTCTTCAAGGGAATTATAACCATTAGGATTTTCATTAAATTCCTGCTGAATAATATCTTTTAACAAAATCTGTGTATTCGTCATTTTCTTTCTCCTCAAAGCATTGCAATTATAATAGTTACTCCAACAAATATTTCCTACGCATCAAAGCAAATTATATATTCTCAAATTCATCCTACCATTACTTCCTTCCCTCTCCAGTATATACTGCATAAGTATCTAGCATTGCCTTAGCTATAGCCTGCACCACTGGAACTGCAACACTATTTCCCATTTGCCTTTTCGCCTGCACTTCCGATTCATCCATAATAAAATCATCTGGAAATCCTTGTAATTTTCTACATTCATCTACAGATAATCGCCTTCCCAAGTCCCACAACTTAGGTTCTCTTGCCACAATAATTGCCGGTGCTACACTATCTAAAGAACAATAATATGCTTCTTGAATTTGTGTTTTTGCTGCATCACCTATATGAAAACGTAAAGTCTTATCTGGTTTCAAAAAAGAATACACCCCATATTTTCCCTTTTTCGTATTTGGATCATATTTCGAATTATCATGCTTTACACGGATATCACTTGATTCAAAATGATGTTTTATACGTTCCATTTCAAAATCAGACAATCGCAATTTAGGATCATTCAATTTAACATCAACAATATCTCGTAAGGTCGTCTGATTATCTGTTCCTTTCGGAAATACAAAAGGTATATTCTTATCAAATCCAACACAATACCATCTTTCACGTTTCTGCGGTACACCAAAATCATGACTGTTTATAACTGACCAATATACAGTATAGCCTATATCTTCTAAGCATGTTATAATAGTTTCAAGAGTTTCCCCTTTTTGATGTGATTTTAATCCCTTAACATTTTCCAACAAAAACATCTTGGGTTTCTTTTCTTTTAATATCCGTAATATATCAAAAAAGAGAGTCCCTCTTGTCTTATCTTCAAATCCCTCTAAACGCCCCGCATAGCTAAAAGGTTGACAAGGAAACCCTGCACACAAAATATCAAAGTCAGGTATATCTTTTGCTTCAATTTGAGTAATATCTCCCTCCGGACAAATCCCAAAATTTTTTTCATATACTTTTTGACAATGCGGCTCAATTTCAGAGGCAAAAACGCACTCATTTCCCCATTTTTCAAATGCCAAATGAAATCCGCCAACTCCTGCAAATAAGTCTATGTATTTATAATTATAGTTTCTGTTCAACCGTCTTTGAAGTTCTGCATTAACCAAATTCAAAATGCGTGCTGACAATGAACCACCAACTCCATATCGGTTAATTAGCTCATATTCTACAGCATTTAAATAAATCTTATAATCTTTTTTCTTTAATTTGGGATCTAGGGGTGTTCTACCAGCACCTGCTCTTGCTCCACCTTGAGGCATAATATCACTCTCCAATCACATTTATTGTTGTCATTACAATTATTATACCTCTTTTATTTGATTTTACAACCCCTTAAATTCAAAATTTTACCTCACATAGAATAACAGTTCATTTTCTATGGCTTCGCATAGTTTTCGATGACGAACTGAAATTTTTTCTCTCATATTTATGGAAAATAAAACAAATCTAAAGTCTGTGCTACCATCTATCATAACCTGAATCGGTCTAAAATCACTACCAGCAGGATACACCAGTCCACCTAAATTTGTTTTTAATTTATCACAGTAAAAAGCCAACTGATACATATCAGCAGAATGCAAAATTTCCCCTATATTATCTTTATCCGTTTCAAATACTTTGTTTTTTGCATCCAAAACCGCTTTTGCACTTCCATCTAAAGAATTATAATCAATCAAAATATCTGGTATGTATCCTTTATTCCCTTTTCGGATTCCATCGTCCAATACAGCTATTTGTTTCGGCATATCCCACTTGCTGATATACGCATCTAATCCTTTTGCAACAACCTTTCTGATATATTTTTCATATATATCATTAGAGTTATGTAAAAAGGCATTCCAAGAAATACTACCATGTGTAAATTTCATTTTCATATTTCTCAAAATTTTAATAGCAAATTCTAACGTGATTGGATAATGTGGATTGGCAGAGAAAAAACTATTGCTTACATTATCTAACGTATATAGCGATCCGTTATATTCATCCACCATTGAAAAATATTTTAACAAAAGTTGATAGTCCCTCCGCACATTTTTTCGTGATTCCATTTTTAATACTTTTAATATAGCACTTTTAATAATTTGATTAGCTGCAACATTAACCGAATATTTGTCACACACATACTCCACCCCTTTAACAGGTAAATAAGCAGGATGATATTTATCCATTAAGAGCCGTCCATTAACCTTTTTGCCACTCTTCACTTCTGATATAAATCCACCAGTAAGACCAAAGTCCACCAGACGAACACACTCATAATAGAACTGAGACGTAATTGAGGAAATCCCAAAAGATTGATTATCTCCAAATCCTGACGAAAGGTAATTTTCATCAAAATTATTTAATGACTCATATAACAGCATTTCAAATACTGTTTCCAAAGTAAATACCGGATTTCTTGGTTCAATTTCAATATTGTAATCCCCAACTTTCAAGGAACCAATCGTATATTTATCAAAACACAACGTATTACCTTTTATATGCAATGGCAACGAGCTATCATCTTCTAACATTTTTTTACATGAATCCCTTAATTTAGGTTCTAACTCTAAATCTGTATTTTCTTTTATTTTGATACTAATCATGTACAATCTCCATAAAATCACATATTGCATCAACAAATGAGGTGCCATCCAATTGGACAGATAGCTTTTTCCCAACAATATCCTCCAGCACCTCTCTATTGCCAGAACAATAATCCTCTATCATCGGTAAAATTTTATAGTTATATAAAATCCTAAATTCTTCAAATCCCCATCTGTATTTACCATCTATTTTTACATTATCATTTAAGAACACAGCGTGTCCAACTACCAAATCCTTATTTCCTGTTACATCTGTTAATTTTTTATTAAGTCTTGTCAAAAAATCGCATAAAGAGATAAAATTGGCTGACGGGCAAAAATCCATTAACAACCTCGGTTCCGGAGCACAATATACTGATACAAATCTTCTCTTGATTGCATAATCAATTGTACCCAGTGTCCGGTCTGTCGTATTTAATGTTGCAATAATATGAATATTTGAAGGCAAACTGATTGTTCGCACTGTGCCATTCGCTTCAATACTTACAGACTGATTTCTATCCATACACTGGATAACCTCTCCCAATACCTGACTCACATTCGCTCTGTTAAATTCATCTATTACGATAAGATATTTCTTATTCTCATCATAATCATCCAGCAACTTCAAAATCACACCTTGACGATATACAACCTCTGTCTTATCAACCACATACCCACCTATAAAATTTTGATAGGTATATTGCGGATGAAACTGAACATGAAACACCTTATCATAATCTTTAGAAATTTCTCCTGCATAAAAAGATTTAGATGTTCCTGGTGGTCCCTCTAAAATCACCTGATAATATGAATCCAACAAATTTTTTATTAGCGAAACAGATACTTCCTGTGTGTCAACAGGTCTGGTAGAAAATGAATAATCATCTGAAAACCACTTTACAAAATCACGCTTCGATTTATCCGGAGCATTAACTTGCTTCCATGTATTTTCAGGCACTTCACCAATTAGTCCCCGAATCATGGCAGAATCATATATGCTATTCGAAAATTCTATTTCAAAAGTATTTTCCCGATTAAAAAAGATATTTAATTCATCTAAATCCAATTTATATGCACGCTGAAACTCATCACACAATTCCCTAACAGTCTCTCTTTGCTCAAATGAGGTGAAACGATGTGACCATACTGCTAAAGCAACAATATTAACAGTTTGAGAATCCAATGCTAACTTTTTAAGAATATTGACATAATCATACTTAAATTTGATTGTTTTGTCCTTTGCATCCATATCTAATAATGCTCGCCATTGCGTTCCTCCACCAATTACATTATTTTGTAATCTCGAAGTAACCCATTTCTTCAAATCATCATTGATTGGCTGACCAGGCCATTTTTTCATATCAAGCGGATTAATCAAACCACCACCATTAGGATACCCTTCGTCTGGTGCAAATAAAGACATAAGTCTTGAGGCATAATACAATCCATTTTCTTTCACATTGTCCATCGACTCATAGGTAAGTTTGTTGATTCCGCATGCTTTCAAAATCAAAAAATATAACAAATCATTTGGCGATTTTAAAGTTCTTGATGTTAAAACATGATATGCCTGCTCAATAGTTTCTGTACTCAAATAATACATCTTATTTCCTCCAAATCGTTATATACTATCTCCAGTCTTTATAACTTCTTTCTATCATTACATTCACATCATATCACATTTTGCCTTTCAGCTCAATTATATTCATATTTTTTTATCCGCTTCCTGTTATCTTCACTATCCCTACCTGCTCCTGCCACCAAAGCCAATATTTTCTGAAAAACTATGCACCCTTTCCCCAATAGACTCAAAAAAACGCTCCAACATATTCAATCCATTGATGGTAAATTGCTCCATGAAATCATATGCTTTCTGCAATTTCTCTGTCAAAGTCCTGTTCTCGTTCTTCAATATCATATTTTCCCTCTTTAACCAGAGCATATCATCAAACATAGCCACTCCTCTTTCACTTGGTTCAACCCTGCGGTATTTCTCATACTGCTGCACGGCTTGCTCTTTCACAAATTCTGCCTGTTTCTGCACATCTTCAAAATCATTCACTGCATCCTGTAACTGCATTTTCACAATATCCAGTTTTATCTCCTCTGCCTGTACTTCCTCCACTCTATCAGATTTTCTCTGTTCCAATTCTTTTATCTGCTCTTCAAGAAAATTTATTTTCTCCACAAGCGTACTGCTCTGTTTGGCATTGTATACCTCTAATGCGTCATCAAAAAGTGCATGGTACACCTTTTTAATGCCTTCTTTCACATAAACCTGATTGCATTTACTACGCTCACTGTCCACATTTTTTGCAGCGAATATTCTGTTATTATGGTTTAGTGAACCTTTCCCCACCATCATCGAAATCGTTCTCTCCTTACACACCTTCTCCTCTTTCTGTCCTTATCTGTAAATGCCCTTGATATAATTTCTCTGCTCGTTGCCCCAAAATCTCTTTTTCCATCTTTCCTGCTTGTAACATAAAACTCCATGCAACCTTACAGGTACTCTTTTCACTCTCCCGTTGTTTAACATACCGTAAAACAAAATCTTCTTGTGTTTCACAAACTGTAATGCAATTTCTTTATTCAAATCACTTTTCTCTTTCCAGAAAAATTTTTCTCTTGCTTTGTTATACAGATTGTAATACAGTGTTTTACATAAAAGTCTGCTCACCAGCAGACCATATTCCTGCCAAAGACGAGCCAACAGGCGAAGTCTGAGGCGGAATATGTTTTGTTACTTTTGTCAAAAGTAACGCAAAAGCACTTTTGACGCTCCGCATCAAAAGCTGCCAAGCACGCAAGCGGGTTTGGCACCCTGCCGGTGGTTTGCTTCCGCATCCAGCCGATGAAATATTTGTTGCACAGTTCCAAACATTTCACGCTATCTGCTCGGCATACCTCCATAGAAACATTGGGAAATCTACCTAAAATAACATAGTCAAATGTCATTACCTACCAAAATTTATTGCAAGCCAATATTCAAAATGGCAAGATACTCTTTACCACAACAAGGCATCTTGCCAACTTCGTATGCTTATCCCTTTCTCTCATACTCCGTTCCCCGCCAGAGATACTCTGCCCCATCCAGCATATCTATCAGCACCCTTACAAGGCTTTCAAAATCACATCGCATTTCTTCCAATCCTGCTTCGGAAAGTGCCACTTCTCCATTTTTAAAATCCTCTGCAATCTCCTTCAAGATAATCTACATATTTTACATTTCCTCTAACATCAGCACGATTGTTTCCTTCTTACCCACAACACAAATCCGGTTGTAGATACACTAAGTATGACACCATCTCACCTCTCGCCATCTTAGCATATGTGCCCTTTTCCTTTACTTTTCCCTCCACCAGTTCTCCAAATACACAGGTTATGAATTTTTGCTCTTTTTTCACATATTTTTCAATACACTTACTGTATTCCTTTGAGGCAAGATTTAAAATAATTTCTTCTTCCATAAACTTATCATACAGCTTACTGTCCCAGAACTTGTATAAACTGCTTTCTGTAAAGGCAGCTAGCCTGCTCTACAATTTTCTCATTGCATTTTCATTTGAGGCACAAACACATAGAATGAAAGATGTGTGTTTGCATTTTATCCTTCCTTCTTTTTTTCTTTCACCCTTTTTCTCCTTACTTTATTCATTGACTGCAATGTGAGTTTTTCCATTGATGATATAGGTGCTATCTTTGGTGTTACCACCAACCTATCCGTTGACTGCAATGTGAGCGTTATCATTAATCTGCTGAATCACTTTCTGAATTCCAATCCACACATTCATATTTGTAAAGATCTCCACCACACTGCCCATATCGGTAAATGGAGTTTCCTGTAATACGGACAAATCTTTCATCATTCCATTGCGTACAATATATTCCACGATTTGATTCACAAAATAAATTTGTCTGCTGTCCAAGCCGGCTCCGTCCAAATATTGGGAAAAGGCTTCTTTGGCGGCATTCATATCAAGTCCCACCAATTCACGTACTAGTTCCCCCAAGGGTTTCTGCCCGTATTCCTGTTCATAGTCTTCCTTGGTTCCATATCGATATGCAATACCTTCTCTGCTGCAATGGCTACATCTGCAAAGCTTTTAAATTTGGGCTCTTGTTTCAGATAATCAAAATTAGTCATTGGTATTCCCCCTTACTCATCAATTTCTGTTACTTAATTCCATTCATATTCAGAAGTGAAACCTTCTGGAATTTCAGTGGTATTTACCTCTCTCAAAATCATACCTTCCGAACAATTTGTATCCAAAAACTCTATGAGCCATTCATCGGACAAATACCCCTTTAGTTCGCAAACATATGCTCTGCCTGCTTCGGTGTATTCACCAGCAGGAATATCATAGTATCCAATGCAATTACCTAAATACTTTTCTTCATATGGGCAATATGGAACATATATCTTTCCATCATACTCCAGATAACTGTATTTATCATTGGATTTTTGTTGGTATACAATCGGGTTATCAGGTAATTGTATTTTGGAACCACAACCAGTTAGACTATATAGTAACATAATGACAATACTTATAACTAATATCTTTTTCATGCATACCTCCTGATTGCAACTTTTGCTTTTTCCATAATTTCCTCCAAAAATATATTGCTTTTTCTTTTTTGTTATGTTATATTTTTTCAAAAGAAATGGGTTTGCGACCGTACGGCTTGGGCTTATGCGGGATACTCCGTTTCTTTTTTTATATTCACTATATCATACAAGTATTTTCTGTGATCTGCATCATGTCTAATAAGCATTGTAACCAAAAAAACATTGTATCTCACTATTCTACCTTGTTCATATATGGGCAGTGAAAAATGGGAATTGTATCTATACCACCCATATTTTGCGTTTTCTAAGTGTTTTTTCTCAAAATTTTCCTTAAATCGTGGGCTATTTGCTATCTCTATTAACTCTGGAATCGCTTGTATTGCATTGGCTTTTGCTTTTGCTACTCCTCCACGCAATCTCACTGTATCATTAGAATGTGCATATTCATCTGGAAAATCATGACCTATATATAAATTTCATCATCACATGCAATTTTGTATAGCTCATTGATATATCTTTTTGCATACTGCTCAACTGCTTTCCAGTCAATATTCTGTTTTCCCTGAAAAACAATCTCTTCAATCTGAACAATTTTATAACCAGACGAATGAGTAATTATTTGTAACTATTCAGTACCTTCATAGTTACAAGCAAAGAACCATGCAAAATTGC